>NZ_JBHVJT010000025.1:55427-102518 GCF_042798815.1 Kitasatospora sp. NPDC057738
ACTTCCCACTCCGCGCCACCGACTTCCCACGCCCCGGCTCCCACTCCACACCCCCGGCTTCCCAGTCCGCGCCACGCGCGGCCCCGGGCTCAGCGGCCGCCGACCGCCTGCTTGACCAGCGTCCGCCCGAAGTCCCACATCAGGCCGCTCCCCCGGTGGGCCTCGTCCATGATGTCGCTGAAGGCTTCCACGAACCGGTCCACATCGCGCTCGGTGATGATCAGCGGCGGGATCAGCTTGATCACTTCCAGGTGGTCGCCGGACACCTGGGTCAGGATGCGGTGCCGCTGCAGCAGCGGCACCACCACCATCTGCGCGAACAGCCCCTTGCGCGCCGCCTGGAGCGCGGTCCAACCGGTGCGCAGCTTGAGCGACTTGGGCCGGCCGAACTCGATCCCGATCATCAGCCCGCGCCCGCGCACCTCGGCGAGCAGCTCGTAGGTGTCGACCAGTGCGGCCAGCCGTTCGCGGAGGTGGTCGCCCACCTTGCGGGCGTTCTCCACCACCTGCTCGTCGCGCATCACCTCCAGGGTCGCCAGCCCGGCCGCCATGGCCTGGGCGTTGGACCCGAAGCTGGCCGAATGCACCAGCACCCGGTCCATCGAGGAGTACACCTTCTCGAAGATCCAGCTCTTGCCGAGCGTCGCCCCGATGGGCACGTACCCGCCGGACAGCGCCTTGGCCGCGCAGACGAGGTCGGGCAGGACCCCGTCCTCGTGCTGGTAGGCGAAGAACTCGCCGGTGCGGCCGATGCCGGTCTGCACCTCGTCGCAGATCAGCAGCGCCTTGTGCTCGTG
This sequence comes from Kitasatospora sp. NPDC057738, assembly GCF_042798815.1. Classification (NCBI taxonomy): domain Bacteria; kingdom Bacillati; phylum Actinomycetota; class Actinomycetes; order Kitasatosporales; family Streptomycetaceae; genus Kitasatospora; species Kitasatospora sp. NPDC057738. The sequence goes on from NZ_JBHVJT010000025.1 coordinate 56,225, forward strand.
CAGCAGGGCCTGGGCGGCGCGCAGCCAGCCGGGCGGCGGAGCCTGGACGCCCTTGCCCTGGATCGGCTCGACGATCAGCCCCGCGACGTCGCCGCGCTTCAACTCCTTGGCCAGCGCGCCGAGATCGCCGAGCGGGATGGCGGTGTCCGGCAGCAGCGGGTCGAAGCCCTTGCGGAATCCGTTCTCCCCGTTGACCGAGAGCGAGCCGGTGGTCAGTCCGTGGAAGGCGTGGTCGGCGTAGAGGATCCGCCGGCGCCCGGTGGCGTACCGGGCGAACTTGAGCGCGGTCTCCACCGCCTCGGTGCCGCTGTTGCCGAAGAACACCCGGTCCAGCCCGGGCGCGTACGACAGCAGCCGCTCGGCCAGCAGTCCGGGCAGCGGCGGGCAGTCGAAGCGGACCAGGTCCGGCAGGTCGAGGTCCATCACCTGCTGGACCGCCGAGCGCACCACCGGGTGGTGGCGGCCGAGCGCGAAGATCCCGAAGCCGGCCAGCATGTCGAGGTACTCGTTGCCCTCGGCGTCGTAGAAGTACTGGCCCTCGGCGCGCTCGTAGTACTTGTCGAAGCCGATGGTGTGCAGCATGCGCGGCAGCTGCGGATTGAGGTAGCGGCTCTGCAACTCGTAGCGCTCGCCGCCGCGTTCGGCGATCAGGGCGGCGAGGTCGAAGGGGCGGTCTGGGTCAGCCGGCATGGCGCGGGTTCGCTCCTCGGGTCGGTAGCAGGTTCTTGGCGAAGACGGCGGTCTGGGCGGCGACCCCGGTGCCGGTCAGTCCGGCCTCCTCCAGGATCTCCCCGCGCGAGGCGTGGCCGAGGAACTCCTGGGGCAGGCCGAGCACCCGCACCGGCACGTCCACGTCGGCGTCGCGCAGCGCCTGGGCGAGGACCGAACCGACGCCGCCGGTACGGCCGTTGTCCTCGACGGTGACCACCAGCCGGTGGGCGGCGGCCAGTTCGGGCAGCGCCGGGTCGACGGGCTTGACCCAGCGCGGGTCGACCACGGTCGCGGTGAAGCCCTCGGCGAGCAGCAGCCGGGCCGCGTCCAGGCAGGCGGAGGCGGTGGTGCCGACCGCGACCAGCAGGATCTCCGGCACCCGCCCGGTGCGCAGCAGCACGTCCACCCCGCCGGTCCGCTCCACGGCCGGCACCGCGGGCCCGACGTTCCCCTTCGGGAAGCGCACGACGGTCGGGGCGTCCCGGACCTCGACGGCCTCGCGCAGCTGGGCGCGCAGCTGTTCGGCGTCGCGGGGCGCGGCGAGCCGCAGGCCGGGGACCACCTGGAGGATCGACATGTCCCACATGCCGTTGTGCGAGGCGCCGTCCGGCCCGGTCACCCCGGAGCGGTCGAGCACGAAGGTGACGCCCAGCCGGTGCAGGGCGACGTCCATCAGGACCTGGTCGAAGGCCCGGTTGAGGAAGGTCGCGTAGACCGCGACCACCGGGTGCAGCCCGCCGGTGGCCAGCCCCGCCGCACTGGTGACGGCGTGCTGCTCGGCGATCCCGACGTCGAAGGTCCGCTCCGGGTAGGCCTTGGCGAACGGGGCCAGGCCGACCGGCTGGAGCATGGCCGCGGTGATCGCCACCAGGTCCGGCCGCTCGGCGCCGAGGGTGACCAGCTCGTCCCCGAATACCGAGGTCCAGGAGACGCCGCCGCTGGGCGAGATCGGCAGGCAGGTGTAGGGGTCGATCGGGTTGACGGCGTGGAAGCGGTCGGCCTCGTCCTGCTCGGCCGGCCGGTAGCCGCGCCCCTTGACGGTCAGGCAGTGCACGATGACCGGCCCGCCGAAGTTGCGGGCCTGGCGCAGCGCCTGTTCGACCGCGCCCAGGTCGTGGCCGTCGATCGGTCCGAGGTACTTGAGGCCGAGGTCCTCGAACATGCCCTGCGGGGCGAAGGCGTCCTTGAACCCCTTCTTGGCTCCGTGCAGCGCGTCGAAGATCGGCTGGCCGACCAGCGGGGTGCGCTGCAGGGCCTCCTTGCCGAGGGCGAGGAAGCGCTCGTAGCCCTGGGTGGTGCGCAGGGTGGCCAGGTGGTTGGCGAGGCCGCCGATGGTCCTGGCGTAGGAGCGCTCGTTGTCGTTGACGACGATGACCAGCGGCCGGTCGCGCGCCTCGGCGATGTTGTTGAGCGCCTCCCAGGCGAGCCCGCCGGTGAGCGCGCCGTCGCCGATCACCGCGACGGTGTGCCGGTCGTGCTGGCCGAGCAGCCGGGCGGCCTTGGCCAGGCCGTCGGCGTAGGAGAGCGCGGTGGAGGCGTGCGAGTTCTCGACCAGGTCGTGCTCGGACTCGCCGCGCGAGGGGTATCCGGAGAGTCCGCCGCGCATCCGCAGCCGGGTGAAGTCCTGGCGGCCGGTGAGCAGCTTGTGGACGTAGCTCTGGTGGCCGGTGTCGAAGACGATCCGGTCGTACGGCGAGTCGAAGACCCGGTGCAGCGCGATGGTCAGCTCCACCACGCCGAGGTTGGGCCCCAGGTGGCCGCCGGTGCGGGTGACGGCGTCGATCAGGAAGTCGCGGATCTCGTCGGCGAGCAGCGGGAGTTCGGCCGCCGGGAGCTTGCGCAGCTCGGCCGGCGACGTGACGCGGGAGAGCAGTGACATGGGTACACCTCACGACTCGGAGCGGTGCGGTGGCGCCTCCGGCCGGCCCGGGCGGCGCGGGGCCCGGCCCGGTTCGGGAACGGACCCGGTTCGGGAACGGGCCCGGCCCGGTTGGGCGGAGCCGGCCCGGGCGCGGGGCCCGGGCCGGGGTGCCGACCCGGGGGCCGGCTCCCGTCTCAGCGGCCCTTGTTGCCGCTGACGGTCTCGGTGATGGCGCGCAGCGACTGCTGGAGCGAGCCCATCGTCGCGAGGACGGCGGTCGGCTCGTAGCCGCAGTGGGCCATGCAGTTCTCGCAGCGCGGGTCCTTGCCGCGGCCGTACTTGCTCCAGTCGGTCTTCTCGACCAGTTCGCGGTAGGTCGGCACGTAGCCGTCGGCCATCAGGTAGCAGGGCCGTTGCCAGCCGAACAGCGAGTAGTTGGGGATGCCCCAGGGGGTGCACTCGAAGTCGGCCTTGCCCTCCAGGAAGTCCAGGAAGAGCGGGCTGTGGTTGAGGCGCCAGCGCTTGCGGTTGCCGTCGGCGAAGGCCGTGCGGAAGAGCTCCCTGGTCTGCTCGACGCCGAGGAAGTGCTCCTGGTCGGGGGCCTTCTCGTAGGCGTAGGCGGGCGAGATCATCATCTCGTCCACCTTGAGCTCGTCGTTGAGGTAGTCCAGCACCTCGATGACGGTCTGCGGGGTGTCGGTGTTGAAGAAGGTGCTGTTGGTGGTGACCCGGAAGCCGCGGCGCTTGGCCTCCTTGATCGCGGCCACCGCCTCGTCGAAGGTGCCCTCCTTGGCCACCGACTCGTCGTGCCGCTCGCGCATGCCGTCGATGTGCACCGCGAAGGTGAAGTACGGCGAGGGCGTGAACTTGTCCATCTTCTTGCGCATCAGCAGCGCGTTGGTGCAGAGGAAGACGTACTTGCGGCGCTCGACCAGCTGCCGGACGATCTCGTCGATCTGCGGGTGCATCAGCGGCTCGCCGCCGGCGATCGAGACCATCGGGGCACCCGACTCCAGGACCGCGCCGACCGCCTGGGCCACGGGCATCCGCTGCTTCAGCACGCCCGCCGGGTGCTGGATCTTGCCGCAGCCCTCGCAGGCGAGGTTGCACGCGAAGAGCGGCTCCAGCTCCACGATCAGCGGGAACTTGTCCCGGCGCTTGAACAGCTTCTGCTGCATGAGGTAGGTGCCGACCCGCACGGTCTGGCGCAACGGCATGGCCATGGCTAGCTCGCCTCCTGGGGGAGCGTCGAGGATGTGGGGTGGTTCAGGTCTGCGGAGCCGGGCGCGCGCTCCTGCCGGTACCAGTCGACCAGGGCGGGGACCGTCGCCCGCAGGGTCCGCCAGGCACGCACCCCGGCCGGGAGGGTGCCGAACCGCAGCAGCTCGTGCTCGGGCGTGTCCACCACCACCCGCAGGACGGCCGCCGGCAGCGCGGGCCGCACCTCGCACAGCGCGGCCAGGACGGCGGCGGCCTCCATGTCGACGGCGAGCGCGCCCTGGAGGTGCAGGGCGCGCCGTTCGATGCCGCGCACCACGTGGTCGGCGGTGTGGTGGACGCCGGTGTGCACGGTCAGGCCGCGCTCCTTCAGCGCCCGGGTGAGCCCCGGGCCGGAGTCGACCGGGTACAGGTGGCCCTCGGCGTCGCGCACGCCGTCGGCGGCCACCACGTCGCCGGGCAGGACACCGGGGCCGACCGCGGCCCCGAAGCCGGCCACCACCACGGCGCCGTAGCCGGTGGGGGCGGAGCCGAGCAGCCGTCGGACGGCCGTCCCGGCGCGCCGCCGGCCGACCCCGGTGCGCAGCAGTACCGGGGAGCCGCCGACCGCGCCGCGCCAGTCACCGCCGCGCAGGGCCCAGACCTCGGGGCCCAGGGCGCAGAGCACCAGCAGGGGCGCGGTGGTCACCGGGCCGCCCCGATCGCCGGGGCGCCGTCGGGCCGGCCCGTGCCCGGGGCGCCGTTGAGGTAGCGGCCGAGCGCGGTGACCGGGAAGACCAGCCGGTACAGGTGGTAGTTGATGGAGAAGTCCCACGGGAAGCCGGTGCCGGTGAACTGCGGCTCGTCCCAGGTGCCCTCGGGCAGCTGGGTGCGCACCAGCCAGTCCACGCCGCGCTCCACCGCCGGGTTGGCCCGGCCCTGCGGCCCCTCGCCGGCCGAGAGCAGCGCCATCAGCGCCCACGCGGTCTGCGAGGCGGTGGAGTCGCCGCGCCCGGCCCAGCGCGCCGGGTCGTCGTAGGAGCGCATGTCCTCGCCCCAGCCGCCGTCGGCGTTCTGCCGGTCCTCCAGCCACCGCACCGCCCGGCGGATCGCCGGGTGCTCGTCCGGGACGCCGGCCGCCACCAGGGCGGGCAGCACCGAGCCCGTGCCGTAGATGTAGTTGGTGCCCCAGCGGCCGAACCAGGAGCCGTCCGCCTCCTGGTTGCGCAGCAGCCATTCGACGCCGCGCCTGGTCCGGGGGTCTCGGGAGCGGCCGGTCTCGGCGAGCATCTCCACCACGTGCGCGGTGACGTCGGCGGACGGCGGGTCGACCACCTCGCCGAAGTCGCAGAACGGCAGCTTGTTGGGCAGCGTGCCGGTGTTGTCCACGTCGAAGGCGCCCCAGGCGCCGTTCTTGGACTGCATGCCGAGGTTCCACAGCACGCCCCGGTCCACCGCCGCGTCGACCTTGCCCGGATCGGGGTGGGCGACCCGGCGCAGCGCGAGCACCACCTCGGCGGTGTCGTCGATGTCGGGGTAGGTGTCGTTCTCGAACTCGAAGGCCCAGCCGCCGGGGGCGAGCCCGGGCCGCTTCACGGCCCAGTCGCCGGGCTTGCGGATCTCCTCGCCGAGCATCCAGTCGACGGCGGAGACCAGCGCCGGGTGGTCGGCCGGCACCCCGGCGTCGACCAGGGCGATGGTGGCCAGGCAGGTGTCCCAGACCGGGGACTGGCAGGCCTCCAGCCAGCGCTTGCCGTCCTCGGTGTGCACGGTGAAGCGGTCGAAGGAGGAGAGCCCGGCCTTCACCACCGGGTGCTCCAGCTCGTAGCCCTCCAGGTGCAGGGCGATCAGCGAGTAGACGGCGGGGGGCTGGATGCCGCCCCAGCAGCCGTCGGCCTCCTGCCGTTCGACGATCCAGCGGCAGGCCTGCGAGACGGCCAGTCGGCGCAGCGGGCGGAAGGCCCGGCGGTGGTAGGCGTGCAGCGCCTTGTCGAGGCGTTCGAAGAGGCCGTCCCAGGTGGTGGCGGGGGCGAGCGGCCGGTGGGGGTACGGGTCGTTCGGGTCGGTGTGCAGCTCGGTGAGCGCGAAGGGGGCCGGACGGACCGGGCGGTGGGAGGAGACGACGGTCAGCGGGACGATGGTCTGGCGGGCCCAGCAACCGAAGGCGTAGATGTTCAGCGGCAGCCACTTGGGCAGGAAGATGATCTCGGGCGGCATCTCGGGCAGCCGGTCCCAGGGCCACCAGCCGAACAGGGCGAGCCAGATCCGGGTGAACACCCGGGCGGCCGCGATGCCCCCGGCGGAGCGGACGTAGCGCGCGGCGGCCAGCATGTGGGGGGCGTCCGGGTCGTCGCCGGCCAGCTTGAGCGCGACGTACGCCTCGACGGTGGTGGACAGCTCGGGCGGCCCGCCGTGGAAGGTGGACCAGGTGCCGTCCTCGCGCTGCTGGGAGCGGATCCACTCGGCGGTGGCGTGGGTCAGCTCCTCGGTGCGGATTCCGAGGAACTGGCGGAGCAGTAAGTCCTCGGCATCCATGGTGACGTTGGTCTCCAGGTCGCCCTTCCACCAGCCCTCGGACGACTGCAGGGAGAGCAGGTGGGTGGTGGCGCGGGCCAGGGCCTCCCGCGCGTCGGCCGGCCGCAGGTCCGCCCCACCGGCCGGCCGGAGCTGGTCGGTGTCCTCGGGCTGCCACCGCCCCGTGCCCAGCAGGGCCGGGGGGCGGTCGCCCACCGCGACCGGCTCGGGATCGTACTCAGGGTCGAGCCGGCCGTCCGCGGTTGCTGTCAACGTAACGTCACCTCTCTCGTACCACCACGAATTCGGCGAGTGCGACGAAGTGCTCGCGCACCTCGTCGGTCATGGGCACCTCGTCCAGGGCGGCGAGGGCAGTCGTGTGCTGGCGGCGGGCCTCCTCCTGGGTCCAGGCGCGGCCGCCGGCCTCCTCGATCAGCGCGGCCCGGTCGGCGAGCTCGGGCTCGCTCTCCTCCCCGCGTCCCTTCGGGTCGGCCAGTTGCTCGGCGAGCCGGCGCGAGGCCGCTCCGCCCTCGGCCAGTGCGGCGGCCACCGGCAGGGACTTCTTGCGCTGGCGCAGGTCTCCCCAGTGCGGCTTGCCGGTGACCTCGGTGGCACCCCAGATGCCGAGCAGGTCGTCGACCGCCTGGAAGGCCAGGCCGAGGTGGTGGCCGTAGCGCTGGAGCGCGCCGGAGACCTTGTCGTCGGCGCCGGCCAGGACGGCGCCGATCGCCGAGGCGGCGGCCAGCAGGGCCGCCGTCTTGCCGCCCTCCATCTCCAGGCACTCCGCGACCGTGACGCTGTCGCGCTGTTCGAAGGCGACGTCCATGGCCTGGCCGTCGATCAGCCGGCGGGTCGCCGTGGTGAGCAGTCGGACGGCACGCGCGGCGTCGGTGGCGCTGGCGCCGCCGGTCACCGCGGCGTCGAGCAGCACCTCGGTGCCGAGCGTCGCCAGGGCGTCGCCGACCAGGATCGCCTGGGCCGGCCCGAAGACCGTCCAGGCGGTGGCCCGGTGCCGTCGGGTCTCGTCACCGTCCATCAGATCATCATGGAGGAGGGAGAAGTTGTGCACCAGTTCAACCGCGACCCCGCCGGGCACCCCCACCTCGGCCGCCGCGCCGGTGGCCCGGGCGGACAGCAGCGCCAGCGCCGGGCGCACGGCCTTGCCGCCGTCCCCCGTCACCGGCGTGCCGTCCCGGTCGATCCAGCCGAAGTGGTAGGCGGCGACGGTGTCCATGGGTGCGGCCAAACGGGCGACGGCGGCCCGTAGCGGCGGGGTGCAGAGCGTACGGCTGCGGGCGAGCAGCTCCGGCACCGAGACCGGTTCGGCGTGCGCCGTGCCTCCGACGGCGAAGCCGGTGCGTGACTCCACGTGCGTTCCCTCTCCCTCGTGGTGCCGGACCGCACGGGGCGGCCGGGTGCCGGCAGTGCGGCAGGTGTCGAATCGAGTGCCGGTGCCGATGGTGCCGGTGTCGGTGGTGCCGGTGTCAGTGGTGCCGGTGTCGGTGGTGCCGGTGCGGCCGGACGGGCCGCGGCCGGTGGTTGCGCCGATGCGCTCGACGGTACGCCCGTCGGCTCTGGCGGGCTCTCCGGCGGCGGGGCCCGCCGTCACCTGGGCCACCTCCCGTCGCCGCGGTCCACCGGCACCCGGGTGCCGGCCGCGGCGAGCGCGGCGTCCGCCGCGGCGTGGCCGCTGCGCACGGCCCCTTCCATGGTCGCGGGCCAGCCGGTGGCCGTCCACGAGCCGGCCAGCAGCAGGCCGGCGACGTCGGTACGGGCCGACGGGCGCAGCGCCCCGTTGCCCGGGGCCGGGTCGAAGGTGGCGGTGCGCTCCCGGGTGACGAAGAAGTCCAGCACCTCCGCCTGGGCCGCGGCCGGCAGCAGCCGGCCCAGCTCCGGCAGGTAGCGGCGGCGCAGCTCGGCGACCGGGAGGTCGATCTCGTCCTGCGCGGCGGACTGCGACAGCGCCAGGTACTGGGCGCCCGGGTGGGCCCGGCCCAGCGGGGCGGCGGCCAGGCCGGAGTGCGCCGTGCGGTCGAAGACCCACTGGACCGGGGAGCCGAGCGCGGCGAAGAACGGCCGGCGCAGCACCTTGCGGTCGTAGATCACGTGCACGTTGAGGATCGGCGCGGTGCCGAAGCCGGCCAGCCGCTCCTGCCCGGGGATCGCGTTCGGCGGCAGCAGCGCGGCCGTGCTGTCCTGGGCGCCGGCCAGCACGACGGTGTCGGCGGTGAGCAGTTCCCCGCTCTCCAGCCGGACGTCGTGCTGCGGCGCGGCCGGCTTCAGTTCGGCCACCCGGGACCGCAGCAGCACCCGGACGCCGGCCCGCTCCAGCTCGGCGAGCGCCCGGTCGTGGTGGATCGTGCCGAGCGGGACGGCGGAGACGCCGATGTCCGAGGCGCCCGGGTCGGAGAGCAGACCGGTCTTGAAGACCATCCCGGCGAGCGCCATCGACACCTGGTCGGCCCGGCCGTTCAGGGTGGCGACGCCGACCAGGTCCCACAGGGCGGCCTGGGTGGCGGCGTTCTGCCCGTTGCGGCGCAGCCACTCGCCGAAGGAGATCGCGTCCAGCGCCGGGTCGGCGAGGTCCAGCCGCTGCAGGGCGAGCGCGCCGCGGACCACCCGGGCGCGGTCGGCCGGGGACAGGTGCGGGTAGCGGGCCAGGCTGGCGGCCAGGTGCAGCGGGACGGGCAGGCCGGCCCGGCGCAGCCGCCCCAGGGTGCGCACCGGGGCGGCCCGCGGCCCGGTGACGGAGAGCACCGGGATGTCGAGGCGCTCCTGGAGGTTGACCAGCCGGGTGGCGCCGAGCCGCTCCAGCAGGCCGCGGTAGGCGGTGCAGCAGCGCAGGTAGACGTGCTGGCCGTTGTCGACGGTCAGCTCACCGCGCTGGAAGGAGAAGGCCAGGCCGCCGAGCCGCGGCCGCCCCTCGGCGAGGGTGACCCGGTGGCCGGCCTCGGCGAGGCGCAGTGCGGTGGTGATCCCGGCCAGACCGCCGCCGACCACGACGGCGGCCGGGCGCGCGGCATCGGCTCGCCCGGTCATCGGCCCTCCCCCTCGCAGTCGGTGGACCGCCCGCAGGCGGTCGCTGAAGCCGGTACTCGCCCGGTCGGCACGGAACTACCCGCACGTGATTCCACGCTGACACAGCGTGACAGAACTGGTGTGAGAATCAAGAACGCCCCCCGGCGAGCCCGGAAAGCGCCACGTACGCCTTCTCCCAGCCCGGCAGGGAGACCCGGCCGCGCAGCACCGACTCCGGGTCGGTGGCGATCCGGCCGAGCAGCCGGTGGTAGATCCCGGCCATCGCGGCGGTGCAGGCGCGGCTGCGGCGGTCGAGCATCGGCAGCAGCCGCAGGCCCTCCTCGAAGGCCGCCTGGGCGCGGGCGGCCTCGAAGGCCACCAGGCCGGTGAAGTCCGCGCCGACCGGCGGCTCCGGCAGGGCGAAGCCCTGCTCGCAGCCGAACCGGACCAGGTCCTCGGCGGGCAGGTAGGTGCGGCCGTTCAGGGCGTCCTCGCGCAGGTCGCGCAGGATGTTGGTGAGCTGCAGCGCCAGGCCCAGGGTGTCCGCGTAGCGCGCCCCGAGCTCCGGGTCGTCGCAGCCGTAGACGCCCAGCGAGAGCCGCCCGATCGCGCCCGCCACGCAGCGGCAGTAGACCTTCAGCTCCTCGAAGGTCTGGTACTCGGCGCCCTTGAGGTCCATCTCGACGCCGTCGATCAGCTCGTCGAAGCCGCCGAGCGGGATCGGGAAGCGCCGGGCCGCGTCGGCCAGGGCGACCTTGATCGGGTCGGTGTCGTCCTCGGCGACGACCCCGGAGCGGACCTCGTCCACCAGTTCCCGGGTGCGCAGCAGTGCCTCGGCCTTGCGGTCGTCCGGGAGGTCGCCGTCCCCGATGTCGTCCACCCGGCGGGCCAGGGCGTACAGGGCCGACATGGCCAGCCGCTTGGGTTCGGGCAGCAACCGGATGCCGTAGCTGAAGTTGCGCGCCTGCAGTCCGGTGACTGCCTCGCAGTACCGGTACGCCGCCATGACCTGGGCCGACGCCAGTGGTGATACCGCCACTCGGGCGTTCACCTTCCCTTCGCGAAGATGGCCGCCGCCTTCGCTGCGAGGCGGCGCTTGTCAGGCTTCGCCTGCTGGGCGAGCACGTCGTACCCGGCGTCCTCGACGGCCGCCAGGGCCGCGTAGCCGCCTGCGGTGAATCCCGCCAGGAGCAGTCGAAGCCTCCCCCGAACCGTACCTACCAATGGTGCGCCGCGGTCGAGCAGGGTGCGGGCCCGCTCGACCTCGAAGGCGATCAGCTCGCGCACCGCGCCGTCGGCGGAGGGGGCGGCCAGGTCCGCCTCGGTGACACCGAAGCGGGCCAGGTCCTCGGCGGGCAGGTAGATCCGGCCGTGGGCGAGGTCCTCGGCCACGTCCTGGACGTGCTCGACCACCTGGAGGCCGCTGCACACGGCGTCCGAGAGCTCGATCCGCTCGGGGGTGGAGACGCCGGCGATGGCCAGCACGAGGCGGCCGACCGGGTCGGCGGAGAGGATGCAGTAGCCGAGCAGGTCGTCGAAGGTCGCGTAGCGGGCGGTGGTCTGGTCCACCCGGTTGGCCTCGATCAGACGGCGGAACGGCTCGGGGGTCAGGCCGTGCCGGTCGACCAGCGGGACGAGCGCGTCCAGCAGCGGGTGGCGGGGCCGGTCGGCGCCGGCCCCGGAGCCGCCGGCGGTGCTCAGCGCGGTCTCGAAGACCCGGTCGAGGTCCTGCTCCAGCCCGTCGAGCAGGGCGAGCCGGAAGGCGGTCTCCTGCGGGGTCGGCGGGCCGGGCTGGGCCGAAGGGGTGGCGGGGGGCGTCCGCTCGACCCCGAGCAGGCGGGCGGTGGCGGCCGGGTCGGCCAGGTCGCCGTCGCCGGCGTCGTCGACCAGGCGGGCGAAGCCGTACACCGCCATCAGGTCGTCGCGCCAGGCCGCGGGCAGGAAGAAGGGGGCGACGGGGAAGTTCTCCGCGCCCGCCTTGTCCAGGGTCTGTCCTGCGGAACCGTTCACCGGCGTATCTCTGGGCTGGGCCGAAGCCGACACTGCTGTCACTCCCCCGTTCTACACCGCGTGGCACGACCGGCCCGACTCGGACACGCGTCCGAGCGCGGGGGCCACGCACGGCACACCGCCCCCGGGACCACCAGGCTGGCACGCCGGGGCCCGGCGGAAAAGAGCGCCCCGCCCCGGGCACCGCGCGCTCACCCCCGCGGCGGCGGGCCGGCCGGGGCCTCGGGGCGTACGGACCGGGCCACGGGCACGGTGAAGGGCCGGCTCCGGAAGTTCCGGAACCGGCCCCTGGGGTGTGACGGAGACTACGGTCGGTCGCCGCGCTCGTAGCGGCTGACGACCTCCTCGGTGGGTCCGTCCATGACCAGCTCGCCGGCCTCGATCCATATGGTCCGCTCGCAGACCTCGCGGATCGAGTTGTTGTCGTGGCTGACCAGGAAGACCGTACCGGCGGACTTGCGCAGCTCGTCGATCCGGCGCTTGCTGCGCTGCTGGAAGGCCTGGTCGCCGGTGGCGAGGGCCTCGTCGATCAGCAGCACGTCGTGGGTCTTCGCGGCCGCGATCGAGAAGCGCAGCCGGGCGCCCATGCCGGAGGAGTAGGTGCGCATCGGCAGGGAGATGAAGTCGCCCTTGTCGTTGATGCCGGAGAAGTCGACGATGTCCTGGTAGCGCGCCTTGACCTGGGCCGGGGTCATGCCCATCGCCAGGCAGCCGAGGATGACGTTGCGCTCACCGGTGAGCTCGTTCATCAGCGCGGCGTTGACGCCCAGCAGCGAGGGCTGGCCGTTGGTGTAGATGCCGCCCTTCTCGGTCGGCAGCAGGCCCGCGATGGCGGCCAGCATGGTCGACTTGCCGGAGCCGTTGGAGCCGATCAGGCCGATCGCCTCACCCTTGTACGCGGTGAAGCTGACGCCCTTGACCGCGTGCACCTCGCGCACGCCGGCGGCGCGCTTGCGGCTGATGATGCGGCTCAGCGCCGAGGTGGCGCTGCCCTTGCCGGAGCCGGCGCCGTGCACCTTGTAGACGATGTGCACGTCGTCGACGACGACGGTGGGCTCGCGGGCCACGTCCGTGTCCAGGACGGTGTCGCTCTTGCTCAGGTCGATGTCAGCCACGGCCGTACTCCTCCTCGGCCTTCCAGAAGAAGACGTATCCGACGACGAACATGCCCACGCCCCAGGCGAGGCCGTACGCCCACTGGTGCGGCGGGAGGGCCTGGTGCACCGGCTGGTGCGGGTTGTAGATGACCGGCGCGAAGGCGTGCCGCAGCAGGTCCATGTAGATCGACGCCGGGTTGAGCGACATCAGCGTCTGGATGTAGTGCGGCCAGTGGGTGATCTTGTCCTGGATGCTGAACATCACACCGGACAGGAACATCCAGGCGCGCATCACGAACGGGATCAGCTGGGAGATGTCGCTGGTCCGGGAGCCGATCCGGGCCATCACCAGCGAGATGCCGGTGTTGAAGAGCGTCTGCAGGAGCAGCGCCGGGATGATCAGCAGCCAGGTCCGGCCCGGGGTGATGCCGGCGGCGAGCACCGTGACGACCAGGACGACCATGGAGATCAGCAGCTGCTGGAGCTGGATCACGGTGAAGGCGATCGGGAGGCTGGCCCGGGGGAAGTGCAGCGCCCGGATCAGCCCGAGGTTGTCGGAGATCGCCCGGGTGCCGGCCTGCACCGCGTTCTGGGTGAACTGGAAGACGAAGACGCCGATGCAGAGCCAGGCGATGTAGGTGTTGTCCGGGAAGCCCTGCTTGCTCGCCAGGATCACGCCGAAGACCAGGTAGAACACCGCGCAGTTGAGCAGCGGGGTCACCACCTGCCACAGCTGGCCGAGCTTGGCGTTGGTGTACTGGGCCACCAGGCGGGCGGTGGCGAAGGCCCAGATGAAGTGGCGCCGGGCCCAGAGCTGCTTGGAGTAGGCGAACAGGCCGGGACGGGCACCGCTGACCGCCAGGCCGTACTTGTCCGCAAGCTGCTTGGGGGTCAGGCCCGCGTCCACCCCTCTGGGGGCCGAGAGGCTGACGGGTTCACTCACTGTCGACACATTCGTCCTTCACGCGGGATCGGTCGGGGCGGCCGGTCGGCGAGGTCCGCCGGTGCACCGATGGGGATCCACTGGGATCTCGGGGGAGCCGGCCGGTGTGTGGGCACCGGCCGCAGCGATCGGGCATTCGATGCGGGTGCCATCGGATGCGATCAGATGATCGGTGGTCGGCCCAGCCTGGTCAGTCGCCAGACGGTACGCCACCGCATGGGCCGCCGCGGACCGCAGGGTTCGCGCCAGCCCGCCCGGAACCCGCCCCACCAGGCCTTCAGCGCCTCCGGGGAGGGGCGGCGGGCCAGGGTCAGCAGGAACCAGGTTCCCGGATAGAGAGGCACCAACAGGGCCGGAAGGTTCCGCCTCGCGAGCCAGACCCGGTTTCGGGCCACGTTGTGGAAGTAGGTCGCGTGGCGGGCCGGCGAGGTCGTGGGGTGGTGCAGCACCACGTCCGCCCGGTAGTCGATGGCCCAGCCGGCGTCCAGCGCGCGCCACGCGAGGTCGGTCTCCTCGTGGGCGTAGAAGAACTCGGCGGGCAGCTGCCCGGCCTGCTCGAACACCTTGCAGCGCACCGCGCTCGCGCCGCCGAGGAAGGTCGTCACCCGGGACGAGCGCAGCGGGTCGCTGGCGCGCAGCCGGGGGACGTGGCGGCGCTGGGTGACCCCGGTGTCCGGATCCGCGATCCGGAAGGCGACGATGCCCAGCTCCGGGTCGGCGGTGAAGGCCTCGCGCAGCAGGCGGGCCGAGTCGGTGCGCGGCAGGTTCCCGTCGTCGTCCAGGAAGAGGACCGCGTCGACCTCCGCCCCGTCCCGGCCGAACAGCTCGATGCCGACGTTGCGCCCGCCCGGGATGCCCAGGTTCTCCGGCAGCTCGACGCTGCGCACGCCCTCCGGCAGCGGGGGCAGCTTCACGCCCTGGCCGACCACGGCCAGTTCGACCGCCGGGCCCTCCTGGGCGCGGACGGCCTCGATCAGGGCGTTGAGCTCGGCCGGCCGGTTGCCCATGGTGATGATCACGGCGCCGAGGCGGAAGTTCTCCGCGGTGGTCCCGTTCATCGCAGCCTGCTGGAGAGGACGATGCTCAGCAGGTGCAGCACGGTCTGGAGCATCGCGATCGCCGCCAGGACGACCACCGCGAGCCGGGTGAAGAGGAGTCCGCCGTGCACGGCGTCCGCGACGCCGGCGGCCAGGACGAACAGCGAGGCCTCGACCGCGCCGACCAGGCGGTGGAACTTCAGGAAGGAGGCCGCCCGGCGGGCCCTGGCGACGGAGGAGGACCGCGGGACCGAGGCGCTGTCCTCGACGGCCGTCATGCCGCTGCGCGCCCGGGCCACGTCCACCAGGTCGGTCTCGGACTTGATCAGGATCGCGCCGAGCGCGGCCAGGGTGCCGAGGAAGGCCCACTCCCAGTGCGACCCGGCGCCCTCGCGGTGCAGCAGGTCGGTGGCGCGCAGGCCGAGGCCGGTCAGCAGGGCCGCCTCGGACATGTAGTGGCCGACCCGGTCCAGGTAGACCCCGGTGAGCGAGGTCTGCCGGCGCCAGCGGGCCACCTCGCCGTCCACGCAGTCCAGCAGCAGGTAGACCTGGATCAGCAGGGCGCCCAGGACGGCGCCCGCGATGCCCGGCACGACCAGCGCGGCACCGGCCAGGATGCCGGTGAACATCATCAGGTACGTCAGGCCGTTGGGCGTGATCGCCGTCATGGTGGAGAGCACGCGGGTGATCCGCAGCGAGATCTTCCGCATGTACAGGCGCCCGGCCCAGTGCTCGGCGCTGCGGCGCTGGAGCATGCCCTCCGGGTGGATCACCGCGCGCAGTTCCTCGATCGAGGGCCTGCGGCTCAGGTCCACCGGGGGCCGTTGGGCTCCCGCGGTGGAGGGGTCAGCTGTTGACGGCTTGGACATAGTCGGCGTACGCGTCCCTGATTGCGGAAGGGGAGAGGTCGAGGTGTTCGAGGATGGTGAAGCGCCCCGGTCGGGTGTTCGGAGCGTAGTGCACCGCTTCGGTGAACTCCGCCTCGGTGAAGCCGATCTGAGCGGCGGTCACCGGCAGTCCGTGGCTCGCCAGGCGCTCCACGATCAGACCGGTCAGCTCGCGCTCGCCCCGCAGGAAGCTGGCGAAGGCGGCGCCGAGGCCGACCTGCTCGCCGTGCTGGGCGGACCGCTTGGGATACAGCACGTCCAGGGCATGCGAGATCTCGTGGCAGGCACCCGACGAGGGCCGGGTGCTGCCCGCGATGTTCATCGCGATGCCGGACAGTACCAGGGCCTCGGCGAGCGCCGTCAGGAGGTCCTGGTCCTGGGTGCCGCCCGGGTGCCGCAGCAGGTTCTCGCCCGCCGAGCGGGCCATCGCCACGGCCAGTCCGTCCACCGGCTCACCGGTCACCGCGTGCGACAGCTCCCAGTCCGCGCACGCGGAGATGTTGGAGACGACGTCGCCCACGCCGGCCGCCACGAAGCGCGGCGGGGCCTGCCGGATCACGTCCAGGTCGACCACGATGCCGATCGGGCTGGGCACCCCGTAGGAGCCGCGCCCGGCGTCGTTGTCCAGAGTGGAGACCGGCGAGCAGATGCCGTCGTGGGCCAGGTTGGTGGCGACCGCGACCAGCGGCAGGCCGACCCGGGCCGCGGCGTACTTGGCGGCGTCGATGATCTTGCCGCCGCCGAGGCCCACGATCGCGTCGTAGTGCCCGCCGCGCATCGCCTCGGCCAGCCGCACCGCGCTGTCCAGGCTGCCGTCGTCCACGTTGTACCAGTCGGCTCCGGGCAGGGCCGGCTCCAGGCGACGGCGCATGGCCGAGCCGGAGCCGTTGCTGATCGCGACCGCGATCCGGCCCGAAGCCGACAGCCGCTGGTCCGCGAGGATGCCGCCGAGCGCGTCCAGCGCGCCCGGGCGGATCTCGACGAACAGCGGCGACGGAACCAGTCGGGTCAGTACCGGCACGCGATCTCCCGCGCCTTCGCCAGGTCGTCGTGGTTGTCGACCTCGACCCAGGAGACCTCGCCGATCGGCTGCACGTCGATCCGCAGGCCGCGGTTCACCATCTCCTGGTAGCCGTCCTCGTAGTACAGCTGCGGGTCGCGCTCGTAGGTGGCGCGCAGCGCGTCGGTCAGGTCGGCGGCGGCGGACGGGTTGATCACCGTGACGCCGATGTACTCGCCGGTCGCCTCGGCCGGCTCCATCAGCTTGGTGATGCGGCGCATGCCCGTGGCCGGGTCGACGATCACCTTCATCTCCTCGTCGGCGAGCTTCTTCACCGTGTCGAGGGCGAGCAGGATGCCGGGGGCGGTGCCGGACTCGGTCAGTCGCCGGTTGCCCTCCAGCATGGTCCGCTGGACGGAGACCGGGTGGACGGTGTCGCCGTTGGCGAGCAGCAGGCCCTCGGCGAACAGCTCGCGGGCGCACCACAGCGAGTAGGCGTTGTTCCACTCCTCGGCCTTGTCGTTCTCGACCAGGTGGAGCTTGACGCCGTACTTGTTCTCCAGGGCGTCCTTGCGGTCGTACACCGCCTCCTTGCGGTAGCCGACGACGATCGCGGCCTCGCGCAGTCCGACCTCGGCGAAGTTGCCGAGCGTGAGGTCCAGGACGGTCCGTTCCCCGTCCACCGGCACCAGCGCCTTGGGCAGGGTGTCGGTGTACGGGCGCAGCCGGCGGCCGGCGCCGGCTGCCAGAACGAGGCCGATCATGCGGGTCTCCTGATCCGTCGTGCTGTGCGCGGATCTGTGCCGGAGGTCGGCGGCGCCACCGGTTCGCCCGGACCGGCGTTCGACCGGGGCGGGCGGCGGCGCGCCGGTGCCGGCACAGATCCGGGCACCGTGTCGTATGTGATGGTAGGCGACCGGGGCGACCGGCCAGAACGCGCCCGTGGGCCCGGGGCGGCCGACGGGACGGCCGACGGGGCGGCGGGCCCCGGGCGGCGGGCGGGACGAACGGCGGCCGGAACGGCAGGCAGAACGGCGGCCGCGGTGGCGGTGGAGCGGCCCGGGGCGGCGGCGGAGCGGTCCGCGGCGGCGGTGGAGCGGCCCGGGGTCCGCACCGGCTCCGCCGGGCCGGTCGAACGGGCTCCGAACGCGCGGCGAACGGTTCTGCGAATTCCGTGCCCCTTTCGGGGGCTTCCCGGATCCTTCTCTGGCCGGTTTCCGATTCCTCCGGGTCATGATCCGTCCGGTTGTGCGTGGGACCCCTGGCGAGTGCCACCCATACGGCAGACTGGAGCCCGACGCCGGCGCCGGTGCCCCTGCTGTGTCCGCCGCACTCCACCCGGTGCGTCGGAGACACCCGATGCTCCCGTTGCTCCGCTCCCGAAAGAGGCCCCATGCCCCAGAGTCTGCCGACCGACCCGACGCACTTCGCCGCCGAGATCGACACCGGTCTCGACGTGGAGACCGATGTCACGGTCGACCCCCGGGCCACCGGATCCGCCCCGGCCGGAGCCGAGATCCTGCTGGAACTGGTCGACGACGAGGGCGTCACGATCGGCACCGGCGAGAAGCTCTGGGCCCACCAGCAGCCTGGCCGCCTGCACCGGGCCTTCTCCGTCTTCCTGTTCGACCGCCAGGGCCGGCTGCTGCTCCAGCGCCGGGCGCTCGGCAAGTACCACTCCCCCGGCGTCTGGTCGAACACCTGCTGCGGCCACCCGTACCCGGACGAGCCGCCGTTCGTCGCCGCCGCCCGGCGCACCGCCGAGGAGCTGGGCGTCGCTCCGGCACTGCTGTGCGAGGCGGGCACCGTCCGCTACGACCTGCCGGACGAGGCCTCCGGGCTGATCGAGCGGGAGTGGAACCACCTGTTCGTGGGACTGGTCACCGCCCCGGTCGAGCCGGACCCGGAGGAGGTGGACGACTTCGCCTTCGTGACCGCGCAGGAGCTGCGCGAGCTGCGGGCGGAGCGGCCGTTCTCGGTCTGGTTCGAGACGGTCTTCGAGGCCGCGCTGCCGGGCATCCGGGAGATCGCCGGGCGGGACTGGTAGTCCTGGTCCGGCCGCTCCGGCCGCTCCGGTCGTCGGCCCGGTCATCGGCCCGGTCGTCGGCCCGGCCGGTCAGTGGCCGGGCTCCGGGGGGACGGGCAGCGAGGCCCAGATGACCTTGCCGCCCTCCCCCGTGTGTTCGACGTCGCACACCCCGCCGGCCTGCAGGGTGACGCTCTTCACCAGCAGCAGGCCGCGCCCGCCGGTGCTCGCGGTGTCGTTCTCCAGCGCCTTCGGCCGGTACGGATCGCCGTCCTCGACCGACACCCGCACCGAGGCCCGGTGCACCGACAGCTCGGTGACCACCTCGGGGGACAGCTCGGCGGCGTGCGTCACCGCGTTGCTCACCAGCTCCGAGACGATCAGCAGCAGGTCGTCCACCAGCTCCTGGTAGCGCACCCCCGTCATGCCCTGGGCCAGCAGACGGTCCCGCACCGCGTGCCGGGTGAGCGGCACCGAGGCCTCGGTGGCGGGCACCGGGAAGCGCCACACGCCCTCGGCGGGGCCTCCGGAGACCGTGGCCCCGCCCCGGCCCTCCATCCGCCTGTCGCGTCTCGGTTCGGCCTTCGCCGCTCCGCTGATCTGCTCCACGTCCAGCCGCCCTTCGTCCGCGACCCGGGAATCAGGCGATCCGCTTCATGGCGCCCTCGGTCCACAGACGCTACGAGAGCCGTCGCGGCGGCCGTGGCACCGTCGACAAGTTGCCCGTGTCGGACCGGTTCCGGCCGCAACCGACCGCGGCCGGTGCGGGAGTCGACCGGTTCCTTCGCGGACGCCACCGGTTCGGGCCGGATTCGAGCGCGTTCCCAGGCCGTACCAACCTGTGCGGGCCGCGTTCCGGGCCGCGTGCGGGCGGTACCGGCCGCGTTCCGGGCAGGGCCCTGGCTCGCCGCGGGCGCGGTACGGCCCGGGCGCCGCGGCCCGCGGGGCCGGACGGGCCTCGGACCAGGATGTCCGGTGGCCCCGCCCCGAGGAAGCGCAGGTGAGAAGCACTCCAGAACCCTGGTAATGTTCTCTCTGTCGCCGAGGGGGCGAGAAAAATCCCCCGAAGCACACACCCGGTCCGGGTGGCGGAATGGCAGACGCGCTAGCTTGAGGTGCTAGTGCCCTTTATCGGGCGTGGGGGTTCAAGTCCCCCCTCGGACACAGCCGAATTCCCCGTGGGAGCCGAAAGGCACCCACGGGGAATTTCGTTTTTCGGGCCGCCCCTTTCCCGGGCCATCCCCGGTCGCCATCCCCGGCCATCACCCCTTCCGGGCACTGTGGCCTCGGTCTCCTCGTCGGTCCGCACCGGCCCGGACGCCGGACACGAGATGGCAACAATCGGACGGTTTGAGCTTCCTCTGAGGTATTCGCCCGTTTTCGGAACATAGGCTGCTCTCCGTTTGTCCGAAATACCGGCTCAAAATCGCAAAAACACCGACACCACCCGATGAACCACGAGCGAGAGGACCGATACGTTGAGTGAGCCCGAATCGTCGACGGCATCACACCAGAACTACCGCCGATCGCTCGGCACGATCAGCCTGACCGCGGTCGGGCTGGGGTCGATCATCGGCTCCGGGTGGTTGTTCGGTGCCGAGCGGGCCGCCAAGCTCGCCGGACCCGCCTCGATCCTCGCCTGGGTGATCGGTGCCGCGGTGGCGCTGACCATCGCGCTCACCTACAGCGAGCTGGGCTCGATGTTCCCCAAGGCCGGCGGCATGGTCCGGTACGGCCAGTACTCGCACGGGTCGCTGGCCGGCTACCTCGCCGCCTGGGCCAACTGGATCGCCATCGTCTCGGTCATCCCGGGTGAGGCCACCGCCTCCGTGCAGTACATGAGCTCCTGGCACTTCGGCTGGGCACAGGGGTTGTTCGACGGCAAGGAGCTGACCCTCAGCGGAGTGGCGCTGGCCAGCGTGCTGCTGCTCGTCTACTTCGCCCTCAACTGGTTCGCGATCACGCTGTTCGCCAAGACCAACACCGCGATCACCGTCTTCAAGGTCGTCGTCCCGACGGTGACCGCCGGTGCGCTGCTCTTCGCGCACTTCGACACCGCCCACTTCACCGACCACGGCGGCTTCGCGCCGAACGGCTGGAGCTCGGTGTTCACCGCCGTCGCGGTCTCCGGCATCGTCTGGGCCTTCAACGGCTTCCAGTCCCCGCTCAACCTGGCCGGCGAGGCCCGCAACCCCGGCAAGTCGCTGCCGAAGGCCGTCATCGGCTCGATCCTGATCGCCCTGGTGATCTACGTCGCGCTGCAGATCGCCTTCCTCGGCGCCATCCCCGGCGGCGACCTGGCGAACGGCTGGAGCAACCTCTCCTACACCTCGCCGCTGGCCGACCTGGCCATCGCCTGGGGCCTGAACTGGCTGGCGATCACGCTGTACGCGGACGCCTTCATCTCGCCCTCCGGCACCGGCATGATCTACGCCGCCACCACCTCGCGCATGATCCACGGCGTGCAGGAGAACGGCCACCTGCCCAAGATCTTCGGCAAGGTCGACGCCAAGACCGGCATCCCGCGCCCGGCGCTGGTGCTCAACCTGGTGGTCGCCTTCCTGTTCCTCGCGGTCTTCCGCGGCTGGGGCTCGCTGGCCGAGATCGTCTCGGTGGCCACCGTGATCTCGTACATCACCGGCCCGGTCGCCGTGATGGCGCTGCGCCGCCTGGCACCGGACCTGCCCCGGCCGGTCCGGCTGCGCGCCATGCCGGTGATCGCCCCGGTCGCGATGGTGTTCGGCTCGCTGGTGCTCTACTGGGCCCGCTGGCCGCTCACCGGCAAGGTCATCCTGCTGATGGCCGCCGGTCTGCCGATCTGGGCCTGGTACGAGCTGCGCAAGCCGTTCGCCGAGCTGAAGCCGCACCTGAAGGCGGGCGCCTGGATGGTCGCGTACCTGTTCGTGATGGCCGGCGTCTCCTGGGCGGGCAGCGCCGACTTCGGCGGGCACGACTACCTGCCGCAGGGCTGGGACCTGCTGATCGTCGCCGCGATCGGGCTGGCGTTCTACCGCTGGGGCGTCGCCAGCGCCTGGGCCAACCCCTCGCTGGCCGCGGTCCGCCAGGAGATGGCCGAGGAGGCCCGGAGCGCCGCGCCGGACGACGCCGCGGAGCCCTCGCGGGTCTGAGGCGCCTGAGCGCGTGAACTCACGGTGAAGGGCCGGTCGGAATCCTCCGACCGGCCCTTCGGCGTTCGCGGGGACCGTGCGCGGTGTGCTCCGTTTCCGGTGTGCTCCGTTTCCGGTGCGCTCCGTTCCCGATGCGCTCCGTTCCCGGTGTACGTCCATTCTGCCGTGGCGGGCACCCCCGGGTCACCGTCTTCGGGGATGATCTTCGTCGCGGTTTCCGCGCCTAGCGTGGTCGCGGGCGGCCCTCGACGGGAGGGCCCGGGCAGGGAGCGTCGTCGACGTGACGGAAGCACAGCAGTACGGTCAGGATCCGGCCCTCGCACGGGAGCTGACCGGGATGATGGCCGAGGACGGCGCGGCCGCCCGCCTGGCGAACAGCCCCGACCTGGCCGAACAGGCGGCCTGGCGCCGGCTCACCGCCCGGCACGGGGACCGGCTCGCGGAGATCATGGCGGCGCACGGCTGGCCGACCGAGCGCACCGTCGGCCCCGAGGCCGCCCGGGCGGCCTGGCTGGTGGCGCAGCACGCGGACCGGCAGCTCGACGTCCAGCGGCAGGCCGCGGCGCTGATGGGCGGGGCCGTCGCCAGAGGCGAGGCGAGCGCCCGCGACCTGGCCTTCCTCCAGGACCGGCTGGCCGTCAACGAGGGCCGGGCGCAGCGCTACGGGACGCAGATCGGCGCGGTGACGGACGGCCGCCCGGTGCCGTGGCCGTGCGAGGAGCCCGAGCGGCTGGACGAGCGGCGCGCCGAGGCGGGCATCGAGCCGTTCGACGAGTACACCGCGCGGTTCGCCCCGAAGTAACCGTCACGTCCGCCGGTCGGGATTGACTCTTGCGCGCGGCCGTCCGCGCCGCATTGACTGACCTCCGACCAGCGCTGCTGGTCAAGGGTCGGCTGAGTGGACGAGAGGACGATCGGTGCGGCAGTACGCGCAGTACCCGGAGCACGGCGACCAGTACATCGACGGCGAGTGGCGGCCCTCCGGTGACACCGGGTCGATCACCGTGCTGAACCCGGCGACCGAGCAGGTACTGGCCACGGTGCCGGCCGGCGGTCCGGCCGACGTCGACGCGGCGGTGACGGCGGCCCGCCGGGCGGCCCGGAGCTGGGGCTCCACCACCCGCGAGGAGCGGCTGGCCCTGCTGACCCGGCTGCGGGACGGGATCGCCGCCGCGCAGAACGAGATCACCGAGACCGTCGTCGCCGAGCTGGGCTCGCCGGTCGGCTTCGCCGGGGCCGTGCACGCCGGGCTGCCGCTCGCCGTGGCGACCTCCTACCTGACCCTGCTCGCCGAGCACCCCTTCGAGGAGCGGATCGGCAACTCGGTGGTGCACGCCGAGCCGGCCGGGGTGGTCGCGGCGATCACGCCCTGGAACTACCCGCTGCACCAGATCGTGGCCAAGGCCGTCCCGGCGCTGGCGGCCGGCTGCCCGGTGGTCCTCAAGCCGGCCGAGGACACCCCGCTGGTGGCCCGGCTGTTCGCCCGGCTGGTGCACGAGGCCGGCTTCCCGGCCGGCACCTTCCACCTGGTGACCGGCACCGGCGCGGTGGCGGGCGCGGCGCTCGTCGGGCACCGGGAAGTGGACCTGGTCTCCTTCACCGGCTCCACCGCCGTCGGCCGGCAGATCGCCGAGACGGCCGGCCGGGGGCTGAAGCGGGTCTCCCTGGAGCTGGGCGGCAAGTCCGCCAACGTGGTGCTGCCGGGCGCCGACCTGGCCCGCGCGGTCAAGGCCAACGTCGCCAACGTCTTCGCCAACTCGGGCCAGACCTGCAGCGCGCTGACCCGGCTGCTGGTGCACGAGGACCAGTACGACGAGGCGGTCGCCCGGGCCGAGGAGCTCGCCGCCCAGTACCGGCCGGGCGACCCGACCGACCCGCGGACCCGGATCGGCCCGCTGGTCAACGCCAAGCAGCTGGACCGGGTGCGCGGCTACATCGACGGCGCGCTGGCCGAGGGCGCCCGGCTCGTCGTCGGCGGCTCGGAGCCCGTCGCCGAACTGCCCACCGGCTACTACGTCCGCCCGACCGTGCTCGCCGACGTGACCCCGGAGATGACGGTGGCCCAGGAGGAGGTCTTCGGCCCGGTGCTGGCGATCCTCCGCTACCGCGACGAGGACCACGCCGCCGAACTCGCCAACGGCACCCCGTACGGCCTGAGCGGCGGCGTCTGGGCCCGCGACACCGACACCGCCGCCGCCTTCGCCCGCCGCCTCGACACCGGCCAGGTGGACCTCAACGGCGGCCGCTTCAACCCGCTCGCGCCCTTCGGCGGCTACAAGAACTCGGGCCTCGGCCGGGAGCTGGGCCGCCACGGGCTGGAGGAGTTCCTCCAGTACAAGTCCCTGCAGTACTGACGGCATCCCTGGCCAGGGCGGTGCGCGGGCCGTTCGGTCCGCCACCTCCCGGCCGGCTCGCACCGACCGGCTCATCCGGGCCGGCAAGTGACGCACGTCTCGGCGGATCGGCAATCCACTGGGCAGTACGGAACCAAGATCGCGCGGAAACTGGGGCCACAGAGACCCGTACACCGACGGAAGGCCCCGTCATGCGAGCGATCCGCCCCCTTGTCACCGGTCCGGCCGGCCCTCAGACTCCGCGCCGGATGGAGTCGTCCACCCAGGAGGTCATGGCAGAGCTGCAACGGAGCGACGCCAAGGCCACCGGCATTGGAGCCGCGGCCGTCGGCGGCATCACCATGGCAACCGCGCTGAGCAGCGCGCTGCCGCCGTTCTCCCCGCTGGCCAAGGCTACGCTCCTGGGCGTCCTCACCCTCCTGATCGGCTCGCTCGCCCTGTCGTTGGCAGCCGCCAGGCCCCAGCTCCGCCACGACGGCCATCGCGCTCTCTCCTACTTGGAATTCGCCGGTTTGACGCCGGAACAGTTGGTCGAATCGTTCTCGGAGCGGAATTCCGGTGATCTCGCAACGGCGCACGCACAACGCCTGGTGGAGCTTTCCCGGCTCGTCCTGCGGAAGTACCGCCTTCTCCGGCGTGCGGTCGATCTGCTGTCCTGTGGGCTGGTGTTGGGCACGCTGGCCGCCGTTCTGATGCTTGCGGCACACTGATCGGATCATGGTGTCGGCCGGCAACTCGGTGATCCGCCGACCGTGAACCCGGCCACCGGAGGCGCCACATGCAGGAGTCACACCGAGAGTTCCTGAGTGACGAGAAGTGGACCCTCCTCCAGCGGCTGGCGCCGGTGCGCTATCGCGCGTCCCGCGCCACCCTGCTGCGGCAGGACGAACCCGCCAGCTGTGTCGTGCTCCTGGAGACCGGCAGCGTGATGGTGACCGCCGACGGCCCTCGTGGCAGCGAGCAGTTGCTCGCGGTCCGCGGCAACGGCGAACTCCTCGGTGAGATGTCGGTGTTGGCGGAGGGAGTGCGCAGTGCGACCGTACGGACCCTTGAGCCCTGCCAGGTCCGCGTGGTCCCCGCTGTGGACTTCACGGACTTCATCGAATCGCACGGCCTGTTGCGACCGTTGCTCCGGCATTCCTACAGTCGGCTCCGCGAAGCCGACCGAACCAAGCTGGAACTCGCGACCGGATCCGTCGCGCTCCGGCTGTCCGGTCTTCTCATGCGGCTCTCCGGCCCGGCAACGCCCAACGGCCCGTCCCGGATCCGGCTGCCGCAGGAGGACCTCGCCAGGCTCATCGGTGCCTCACGCAACGCCGTCGGCAAGGTCCTGAAGGAGTGGAGCCGACACGGCTGGCTGACCACGGCTCCGGGCGGTGGCGTGACGGTGACCGACGTACGGGCGCTGCGTGCGCACGCCGCCGAGCAGTAGTACGCCGACGTCTCCATGAAGTGGCGCAGGTCACTTCCGCGCTGCCCTCCGTTGGGCAGCACCGACCGCCCGATCGGAGGCATGATCGCTGCCTGGCACACGGACCTCGGATTCGCCACCGCACCAGGAGGACAAACAGGCATGCTCCCCGCCCCCGTTGACGTGGACGACCTCCCGCCCGACCTCGCCATCCTCGTGGTCGACATCGTCGGCTACAGCAAGGTGCCGGAGACCGCAATGCCCGGTATGCGGGCTGCACTGGACAACGCCGTCGCCGAGACCTTCACCCACATCGGCCTGGCCGCGCTCTGGGCCGACGAACGCCGGGGCAGCGACACGGGTGACGGCTGGATCAGGATCGTGCCCGCTGCGAAGGTCGTACGGCTGGTCGACCCGGGCATCGCGCTCCTGGAGGACGCGCTGCGCCGCCATGACCGGGCGCGACGCGCCCACGATCCGGTCCTGCGGACCCGGCTGAGCGTCCACCTCGGCCCGCTCTCCCCCGGTCACCGGGGCGACGCCATCAATGACGCCTGCCGCCTGGTGGACAGCGAGGAGGTCCGCGTCGCGGCCGGCGTGGCCGCGGAACACGAATCGTTCGTCGCGGCGATCCTCTCGGACGAGGTCTACCGACGAGCCGTCGCGGCCGCTCGCACGTACACGCTGGCCGAGCGGGACTTTCTGGAGGTCTCGGCAGTCGTGCCGAAGAAGCAGTTCCGCCGCACCTCCTGGGTCCACGTGCCGCGGCTCGCGCCCGTGACGGTCAAGGCGTCCCTCGGCCGGGGGGAACCGCCCGTGGAGCCCGCACCGAGCCCCGCGCCCGGTCCACAGCTCACCTTCAACGGCAGCGTCGGCACGGCCGTCGGAACAGTCGCGACGCTGAACATGGGGGGCGTCAACCTCGCATGACCAGGGACGACTTGGAGCGGATCCAGGCCTTCCTGCCCGCGCCGGTCCGCACTGCTCCGGCCGGTGCCACCAGGAAGCCCGTCACGCCGGAGCACACTGCGCCCTCGCTGACCTTCATGGCGGACGTCGGGGTCGCCATCGGCCAGGTCGACAGGATGTACCAGGAGATCCGACAGGACTTCCTGGAGGCCCGGGGGCTGGACCGCACCAAGCTGCTCGAGTCCCGGACGTTCGCCCTTCCCTCCGCTTGGAAAGCCGTCCGGGCCCAGCTGGCCGACGCCTTGGCGGACCCCGAGGTCCGGGTGATCATCATGGTGGCGCCGCGCGGCTACGGCTCGACCACCTTCGTCCACCATGTCCTGGCGCACCACACACCGTTCGAGACGAAGCTCGTCGAACTCGAACCGGACGGGCCGCGCCCGAAGGTGTCGAGGATCCGCCGGGAGCGCGGGCGCGCCTACCAGTTGGACCTCAAGGACCCGCACACCGACCACCCGTCGACGACGTTCCTCGACGACCTCGCTGCGAGCGTCCCGGTGCTGAAGCAGGTCAGCTCGACCTGGGTCCTCAACATCGCCGCGGATCTCTGGACCGAACAGCGGACCTGGCCCGTCGCCCCCGGGGTCCGGGTGGTCGAACTCCGTTCCCCGCCGGAGCCGTTCGCCGTCGCGGAACGCCATCTGACCGCAGCCGGCATGCCCTGGCTCGTGCCGTACCTCCGGTCGGACACCGCCCGGGTCCATCTGTCGTCCCTGCGCAACGCGGTGGAGGCCGTACGCGCCGCCGGCGCCGTGGCCGAACAGTGGCTGGAGTTCAAGCGCGACCACTCGGAGGAGGCCAGCTGGATCGAGGAAGGAAAACTCGGCCGGCCCGATGAAGCGGGCGACAACGCGTGCCATCCCGAACTCCGCACGAGCGTCGAGAACGCCCTCGGTGACTGGCGCACCGAGTTGGACGGCGTCTTCGCACACGGCGGCGACACCGGCGGTGCGCTGTCCCTGCCCGACCGGTGCCTGCTGCTCTCCCTCGCCCTCCACCGGGTCGCGCCGGCCGCCAAGATCTCACGGGATGCCCGTGCCCTGGAGGACCTGATCGCCAAGAAGGACCGGACGCACGCTCCGACGAACCTCGGCCAGGTCTTCGCCGGGCGCGGACTTCGGCAGAGGCTCACCGCCCTCCATGCGACGGTGAGTTCCCAGGACATCGCCGCGCTCAGTCGCCCGGGCTACGCCCAGGCCGTCCTCACGTACGTCTGGGACAACTACGAGGACATGCGATCCGTCCTGTTGGAGTGGCTGATCTCGACCGCCCCGGCCGAGCGGGCCGAGGCGGACAAGAGCATCTCCGCCTTGACCACACTGGCTGCCCGGCACCAGGCGCCGACGGTTCTGACCGAGATCCGCGACACCGCCCACGAGTCCGGACGATCGGACATGTGCGCGGCCGTCATGACACGCGTGCTCAAGGACGTGGGGATGGAGCGGGCCGCGTGGGCCCGGCTCTACGACTGGGCCGACGACCGCCGCCTTGCGACGCAGTCCGTGGTTGTCGACGTAGCCGAGCACGTCCTGACCGCCGAAGACCCCGGGGGCAGGGACCACCGAAAGGCGATGACGCGGCTGCGCCGGGTTGCCTCGACTTCGAAGGACCAGTCCCTCCTCGCCGGTGTCCTGGCCGTCTTCCACCGCCTCGGCCACCGGGAGGAGGGACGGAACCTGCTGCTCTCCGAGGTGCTGCGCTGGCGCGAGAAGAAGGCCCGCCGATCCGGGAAGATCGCCTTGCTGGGGCTGATGGCGCAGTTCGACGGCCCTCGGCCCTGGCTGCTCGGCACGGCCAATGAGAAGGCCCGTACCGAGATCGACGAAGGTCTGCGGGACCTCCTGGCGGACCCGCAGTTCGAGCCACAGGCGGTCCCCGCCATCTGCGCGTGGTTCAAGACCGCGGCAACCGACACCGCGGCGTACGCCGCCGTCCGGAACTGCGTCGTGCCCGCGCTGGGCGGACAGTCGTCACGGGACGCCGGCATCGACCTGTTCCACCAGGTCGGCCGACTGCTCCTGCCCGATGGCACCCAGGTCGGCGACGACCTCTGGGCCTCGCTCGTCCGGCTACGGCGCTCCTGAAGCCCGCGTCCCCGGCAGGGGAGGTTCGCGGAGGACCGCCAGCGGCTGACAGCTTTCAGCGAACAGATGACAGATGACAGATGACAGATTTCGAAATCTGTCATCTGTTCGCCGTCTGCCGTCCGCCGTCAGACCAGGTCGACGCCCGGGTAGAGCGGGTACGGGGCGAGCAGGTCGGCGGCGCGCTTGGCGGTGGCGTCGCGGAGGGCGGCGTCCAGGCTGTAGGCGGCCTTGGACGGGGAGCCCTTGGCGGTGGTGGTGGGGGTGGTGGCGCTCAGGACGGTGTGGATCAGGTCGGCGATCTCGTCCATCTCCGCGGTGCCGAGGCCGCGGGTGGTGAGGGCCGGGGTGCCGAGGCGGACGCCCGAGGTGTACCAGGCGCCGTTCGGGTCCAGCGGGACGGAGTTGCGGTTGGTGACGATGCCCGAGTCGAGCAGGGCCGCCTCGGCCTGGCGGCCGGTCAGGCCGTAGCCGGAGACGTCGGCGAGGACCAGGTGGTTGTCGGTGCCGCCGGTGACCAGCTTGCCGCCGCGGCGCAGCAGGCCCTCGGCGAGCGCCTGGGCGTTGGCGACGACGGCGCGGGCGTAGGCCTGGAACTCGGGGCGGCGGGCCTCGGCGAGGGCGACCGCCTTGGCGGCCATGACGTGCGAGAGCGGGCCGCCGAGCACCAGCGGGCAGCCGCGGTCGACGTGCTCGGCCAGTTCGGACTGGCACAGCACCATGCCGCCGCGCGGGCCGCGCAGGGACTTGTGGGTGGTGGTGGTGACGATGTGGGCGTGCGGGACCGGGTCGTGGTCGCCGGTCAGCACCTTGCCCGCGACCAGGCCGGCGAAGTGCGCCATGTCGACCATGAGGGTCGCGCCGACCTCGTCCGCGATCTCGCGCATCCTGCGGAAGTCCACCAGGCGCGGGTAGGCGGAGTAGCCGGCGACGATGATCAGCGGGCGGAACTCGCGGGCGGTCTCACGCAGCGCGTCGTAGTCGATCAGGCCTGTGGCCGGGTCGGTGCCGTAGCTGCGCTGCTCGAACATCTTGCCCGAGATGTTGGGCCGGAAGCCGTGGGTGAGGTGGCCGCCGGTGTCCAGGGACATGCCGAGCATCCGCTGGTTGCCGAGCTCCTGGCGCAGCCGCGCCCAGTCCTCCTCGGTGAGGTCGTTGACGTTGCGCACCGCGGCGCGCTCCAGGGCTGGGCTCTCGACCCGCTGGGAGAGGACGGCCCAGAAGGCGGTGAGGTTGGCGTCGATGCCGGAGTGCGGCTGGACGTAGGCGTGGTCGGCGCCGAACAGTTCGCGGGCGTGCTCGGCGGCGATGCTCTCGACGGTGTCGACGTTGCGGCAGCCCGCGTAGAAGCGGCGGCCGACGGTGCCCTCGGCGTACTTGTCGCTGAGCCAGTTGCCCATGGTGAGCAGGACCGCCGGGGAGGCGTAGTTCTCGCTGGCGATCAGCTTGAGCGAGGCGCGCTGGTCCGCCAGCTCCTGGCCGATGGCGGCGGCGATCCGGGGTTCGACGCCGGCGACCACGTCGAGGGCGCTGCGGAAGGCGGTGTCGGCCGCGGCGGAGGCGGCGGTGTGGGGCTGCTGGGCCATGGCGGTCTCCTGGTGGGGATGCGGGGGCCCAGGCGCTCGGCAAGTTCACGTGAGGATTCACGGGGCCGCTTCCCGATGGTTGATTCCATCCCTACGCGCCAGTTGCGGCCCACCGGGATCGTACCAACACCGGAGGGACTGTGGCGGAGGTCTCAGAATGCGGAACGGGCAGTCCGCTATGTGCCGCTATGTCCGTTCTTTTGCAACGCCGGTGTTTCGGCGAAATGAAGCCGCCACATATCCCGAAACAGTTCCGCAGGAATGAGCCGAACGACCGCCGAAGGTGATTTGCGGAACCTCGGACGCATCCGATCCAATGGCGCTCGAACGGCCGCCGGGAAAACCCCGGGACGCCGTACCGGAAATGCACACCAGCGCACCCTCACCCATGGGGCGGCGGAGAATTCGGGGGTTACGCCTCATGGCAGCGGTCGACACCGTCCCAGGCACCACGGCCGGGCCCGCGCCCGCCGCCGACCCCGGCCTGCTCCGCCGGATCCTGCGGGACCGGGTCGGCGGCGC
Organism: Kitasatospora sp. NPDC057738; assembly: GCF_042798815.1. Classification (NCBI taxonomy): domain Bacteria; kingdom Bacillati; phylum Actinomycetota; class Actinomycetes; order Kitasatosporales; family Streptomycetaceae; genus Kitasatospora; species Kitasatospora sp. NPDC057738. The sequence goes on from NZ_JBHVJT010000025.1 coordinate 86,580, forward strand.
CGCCCTGGCGGTGGTGGTGCTGTTCCTGCTGCTCGCCCTCGGCGCCCCGCTGGTCGCCGCGCTGTACGGGAAGAACCCGGTCGACCACTACGGCCAGAACGTCCCGGGCCTGCTCAGCGACAGCGGACTGCCGATGCTGCCGAACGGCGGGATCTCCGGCGACTTCTGGTTCGGCCTGGAGCCCGGCCTCGGCCGGGACGTCTTCACCCAGCTGCTGTACGGCATCCGCACCTCGCTGCTGATCGCCTTCGCGGCCGCCGCGGTGACCACCACCCTGGGCGTGCTGGCCGGCGTCGCGGTCGGCTACCTGGGCGGGATCACGGACCGGCTGTTCGGATTCCTCGCGAATGTGCTGCTGGCCTTTCCCACGCTGCTGCTGCTGCTCGCGCTCAGCCCGGTGATCCAGTCCCGTTTGGTCGACCCGGGCACCGCGGAACCGGAGTGGATGCAGTTCCTGGTGCTGATCCTGGTTTTCTCGGCGTTCGGCTGGATTCCGCTCGCGCTTTCCCTGCGGGCCACCGTCCGCTCACTCCGGGAAAGGGATTTCGTGCAGTCCGCACGGGCCCAGGGCGCCGGCCGGTTCCATGTCGTCGTCCACGAACTTCTGCCGAATGTGCGCTCGCAGCTGCTGGTGCACGCCACCATGGCGGTGCCGACCTTCGTGGCCTCCGAGGCCGCGCTGTCCTTCCTCGGCGTCGGCATCACCGAGCCGGTCCCGGACTGGGGGCGGATGATCGCGCGCGGCTCCGAGGTCTTCCAGGCCGACCCCACCTACATGGTGTTCCCCGGCGTGGCGCTGCTGCTGTTCGTCATCGCCTTCAACCTGCTCGGCGACGCCGTCCGGGACGCGCTGGACCCGCGCGCCCGCACTGCCCGCTGACCCCCTCGCCTCCTCCCATCCATCAACCCGAGCCCGCCCCGGCACGATCCGCCGGGGCAAGGAGAGATTCGCCATGCGCTGGACCAGACCGTCCCTCGCCGTCATCGCCACCGCCCTGCTGGCGACCTCCTGCTCGGCCGGCGCGGGCAGCACCACCGGCTCCGGCGGCGCCGCCGGGGCCTCCGCCAAGGAGACCTCCCCGCTGACCGCCGTGCTCGGCAGCGAGCAGGAGAGCGCCGGCCCGGCCCCGGCCGTCCCGGGCGCCCGCGCGGGCGGCACGGTGAACGTGTACAACAGCGTGGAGTTCCGCCACCTCGACCCGCAGAAGGTCTACGCGGGCGCCGCCTACAACGCCTCGCTGCTCTGGGGTCGCCAGCTGACCCAGTACCAGGTCGTGGACGGCAAGGCCAAGCTGGTCGGCGACCTGGCCACCGACACCGGCACCCCGGCCGACGGCGGCCGCACCTGGACGTACCGCCTCAAGCCGGGCGTCGCCTGGGAGGACGGGCAGCCGATCACCGCCCAGGACGTCAAGTACGGCATCGAGCGCACCTTCGGCAAGGGCTACGAGGTCGGCCCGCCGTACTGGCCGCAGTGGCTCACCGGCGAGGCCGGCTACGAGGCGGCGCGCACCAAGTACGCGGGCCCGCAGGCCGGCGACCTGGACGCGATCGAGACGCCGGACGAGCGCACGATCGTCTTCCACTTCCCGCAGCCGCAGGCCGACGTCCCGTACATGGCCGCGCAGTCCTCCTCCTCCCCGGTGCGCCGGGACAAGGACACCGGGACGGACTACGACCGACTGCCGTTCGCGACCGGGCCGTACCGGATCGTCGAGCACGTCCAGAACACCCGCATGGTGCTGGAGCGCAACCCGGCCTGGAAGCCCGAGACGGACCCGATCCGCAGCCAGTACCCGGAGAAGTTCGTCTTCACGTACGGCAAGGAGGCGCTCAACCTCAACCAGGAGATCCTCTCCGGACGGGACGGCGGCGCCAACGCCACCACCGCCTCCGACACCCTCTCCGCCGAGCTGTACCAGACCACCGACACCGACCCGAAGGCCAAGGAACTGGTGGTCTCCGGACGGCAGGGCGCCTTCGTCACCCAGCTGATGATCAACAACGAGCGGGTGCCCGACGTCGAGGTCCGCAAGGCGCTGCACCTGGCCTACCCGCGCCAGCAGGCCCGCCAGGTCCAGGGCGGCGCCCGGACCGGCGAGCTGGCCACCACGCTGAGCTCCCCCGCGCTGATCGACTACCAGAAGTACGACCTCTACCCGGCCAGGCCCGAGGGCGACCCGGAGGCCGCCAGGGCCGCGCTCGCCAAGGCCAAGCAGGCGCCCGGGAGCCTGACCTACGCGTACCGGAACACCCCGACCGGGCAGCGCGTCGCGCAGGTGCTGGTCGAGGGCTTCGGCAAGGCCGGGATCACCGTCGTGCCCAAGCCGGTCGACCCCAAGGCCTTCCTGGACGAGGTGCACCGCACCGACTCCCCGTACGACCTGTTCGAGGAGACCAGCTCGGTCGACTGGCCCACCCCGTCCACCCTCGTCCCGTTCTCCTTCGACGGCCGGGCCGGCAGCGACATCAACTCCGCGCGCTACCGCAACCCGGAGGTCGACAAGGAGATCGACCGGATCAACCAGATCGGCGAACCCCGCGCCAAGGCCAAGGAGCTGTACGCGCTGGAGCAGACCGTGATGAAGGACCTGCCGGTGCTGCCGTTCGCCTACCCGACGGTCAACCAGCTGCGCGGCAGCAACGTCGGCGGGGCGTTCGTCCACCCGATCTACGGGACCGTCTCGCTGGCCTGGCTGTACCTGAAGTCCTGAGTGCCGGGGCCCGCTCCCGTTCCCCGGGTTCCCTGGGTTCCCCGGTTCCACGGCGGAACGGGGGCGGGCCCCTTCCCCCTCCCTCTCGCCCGCTTCCCGCTCAGCTGCTCACCCTTCGCGCGCCTCCCCCGTCACGTCGACCCCGGATCGGCCATGCTCTCCTTCGTCCTGCGGCGGACCGCCCAGGCCCTCGCGGTCCTGGTCGCGGTCTCCGCCGCCGCCTTCGCCCTCTTCTACGCCGCGCCCGCCGACCCGGCCCGCGCCGCCTGCGGCCCGCGCTGCGACAGCGGGCAGGTCGCGGCGGTGCGCCAGAGCATGGGCCTGGACCAGCCGCTGCTCACCCAGTACACCGACTACCTGGTCGGAGTGGTCGCCGGGCGGGACATCGGCGACGTGGACGGCTCGACCATCCACTGCGACGCCCCCTGCCTCGGCTACTCCTACCGGCTGCACCAGCCCGTCACCGAGGCACTGGCCGACCACCTGCCCGTCACCCTCTCGCTGACCGCCGGGGCGCTCGCCGTCCTGCTGGTGTTCGGCCTCGGCACCGGGTTCGTCTCCGCGCTGCGGCACGGGCGGCGGACTGACCGGCTGCTCTCCGGCTTCACCCTGGTCGGCGCGAGCGTGCAGATCTACTTCCTCGGGTACGTCGCGCAGTGGCTGCTGGTGTACTCCACCGGGCTGCTGCCGCTGCCCTCCTACACCCCGCCGGCCGAGGACCCGGCCGCCTGGGCGGGCGGGATGCTGCTCCCCTGGTTCGTCCTCGGCTTCGTCAACTCGGCCGTGTTCGCCCGGCTTTCGCGCTCGCAGCTGCTGGAGACGATGAACGAGGAATACGTCCGCACGGCCCGCGGCAAGGGTCTGGGACGGCTGCGCGCCCACCTGAAGTACACCTCTCGCGGCGCCGCCGGCCCGCTGGTGCAGCTGATCGGGCTGGAGGCCGGGGTGCTGCTCGGCGGAGCCGTGATCACCGAGACGGTGTTCGGGCTGAACGGGGTCGGACGGTTCGCCGCGGAGGCCGTCGCCGGGCAGGACCTGCCCGCCGTGGTCGGCGCGGTGCTGCTGGCCGCCTGCTTCATGGTGCTGTTCGTCGCGCTGGCCGACCTCGCGGTCGCCTGGCTCGATCCGCGTGTGCGGCTGAGCTGATGGGGAGTCCTTCGATGAAATCCACTGTTCCCGGGGACGGCGTGCGGCGCGAAGGGGCGAAGGGCACCGCGGCGGGGAGCGACGAGCCGGTGCTGAGCGTCCGCGACCTGACCGTCGCCTTCGCCGACCCGCGCGGCGGCGCACCCGTGACCGCCGTCCGGAACCTCTCCTTCGACCTCGCGCCGGGTGAAGTCCTGGGCCTGGTCGGCGAGTCGGGCTCCGGCAAGTCGACCGTCGGGCTCGCCGTCCTCGGTCTGCACGACCCTCGCACCACCACCGTCACCGGCTCGATCCGGCTGGGCGGACAGGAGGTCGTCGGTGCCGAGGAGTCCGCGCTGCGCGGGGTGCGGGGCGGACGGGCCGCGCTGGTCTTCCAGGACGCGCTCACCTCGCTCAGCCCCTTCCACGGCGTGGGCGCCCAGCTCGCCGAGATGTACCGGCTGCACCACCCGGGCACGGGCCGCGCCGAGGCGGGCCGGCGGGCCGCCGAGATGCTCGACCGGGTCGGCATCCCGGCGGCCCGGAGCCGCGACTACCCGCACCAGTTCTCCGGCGGCATGCGCCAGCGGGTGATGATCGCGATGGCGCTGATGAACGACCCCCGGCTGATCATCGCGGACGAGCCGACCACCGCCCTGGACGCCCGCGTGCAGCGGCAGGTCCTCGACCTGCTCGGCGAGTTGCAGCGCGAGCACGGGACGGCGGTGCTGCTGGTCAGCCACGACCTGGGCGTGGTCGCCGGGACGACGGACCGCACGCTGGTCATGCGCGGCGGGGCCGGGATCGAGTCCGCGCCGACCGCCGAACTGCTGGCCGCGCCGCGCGAGCCGTACACCCGGGCCCTGGTGGGCGCGGCGCTCCGGCTGGACTCGGTGCCGGGCACCGCCCTTCCGACGGTCGACGAGCCGACACCCTCGCGGACGTTCCGGCCGCGAACCGTCGGGCGTCCCGAGCGCTGGCTGGTCGAGGTGGACGACCTGTCCGTGCATTTCCCGGGGCGCCGGCGCTTCCCCCGCCTGCGGGCCGAACCGGTCCGGGCGGTCGAGGGCGTCGGCCTGCGGATCGCCCCCGGCGAGACACTCGGGCTGGTCGGCGAGTCCGGCTCCGGGAAGTCCACCACCTCGCGGGTCCTGGCCGGGCTGCAACGACCCACCGGCGGAAGGGTGCTGTACGACGGCCAGGACGTCACCCGGCCCGACCGGGAGCTCCGGAAGCGGCTCAGCCGCGAGATCCAGCTGGTCTTCCAGGACCCGTACGCCTCGCTCAACCCGCGCCGGACGATCGGCCGGACCCTGGACACCCCGCTGCGCCTGCACACCTCGCTGGGCCCGGCCGAACGTCGGGAGCGCTCCGTCGAACTGCTGGAGCAGGTCGGGCTGGAGGGCGGGCACCTGGACCGCTACCCGCACGAGTTCTCCGGCGGGCAGCGCCAGCGGATCGGCATCGCCCGGGCGCTGGCCCCGCAGCCGCGGCTGATCATCGCCGACGAGCCGGTCTCCGCGCTCGACGTGTCGGTGCAGGCCCAGGTGCTCAACCTGCTGATGGAGCTGCGCGAACGGCTCGGCGTGGCGTTCCTGTTCGTCTCCCACGACCTCGCGGTGGTGCGGCACTTCTGCGACCGGGTGGCGGTGATGCACGGGGGCCGGCTGGTCGAGTCCACCGACCGGGACCAGCTCTTCGAGGCGCCGCACACCGCGTACACGAGGGAGTTGCTGGCGGCGGTGCACTGAGACGCTCCGGGCCGTCCGGCGAGTGGCCCGGCGGACGGCCCGGCCAGCGGCCCGGCGGACGGCTCGGCGAGTGGTGTGGGAGTGAACGGGCAGGTCGTTCGCCGTTCGTTCGGCTGCGCCGGTCCGGCTCAAGACGCTAGCGTGCAGGCGATGTGACGTAGGAGACCGAGCAAGGAATCACCAACCGAGGAGGCACATTTGTCGGACGACCTGCTCATCGCAAAGATCAACCACGGCTTCGATCACCTCGACGCCGACGGCGACGGCCTGCTCACCGAGCGGGACCACGTCCTGATGGGCCTCTCGGTGGCCCGCTCGCTCGGCCATCAGGAGGGTTCCGAGGCCGAGGCCGTGATAGTCCGCGCCTACCTGACGACCTGGCACGACCTGCACCTCGCCCGGCTGCCCGCCGGCACCGAGGCGATCACCCGTCAGCAGTTCGTCACCTCGACCGGCTCGCTCGCCGACGACCCCGAGGCCGCGCGCGAGATCCTCGGCGCGCTCGCCGAGGCCTTCCTCGCCGTCGCCGACGCCGACCGCAGCGGGACGGTGGACGCCGGTGAGTTCTTCGTCTTCCAGCGCGGCCACTTCGCCGGCCTCTCCCGCGACGACGCCGACGAGGCCTTCCGCCACCTCGACACCGACGGCGACGGCGTGCTCTCCGCCGCCGAGTTCACCACCGCGATCATCGAGTTCTGGACCAGCCGCGACCCGGACGCGCCCGGCAACTGGTGGACGGGCAAGCCGCCGTACGCCTTCTGAGCCGTACGGCGGACGGCCCTCCCCCGTGAGCCGGAAGCGCGGGGGCGGGCCGCCGTTGACGTCGTGGCCGCCGTGGCCGCCGTGGCCGTCCTGACTGCTGTGGATGCCGTGGACGCTGTGGATGCCGTGGCCGTCGTGACCGCCATGGCCGTCGTCCGGGGCGGTGGTGGCGGGCCGGGCTCACCTCCGAGCGGACGGCTCCTTCGCCGGACGGGCCGGACTCCCGGCACGCGACGAGCCGCCCGAACGCCGGCTGACGCTCACCACCAGGCAGACGCCCGCCACCACGATCGCGCCGCCCGCGAGGGTCGGGCCGGTCAGCGGTTCGGCGAGGATCAGCCAGCCCAGCAGCACCGCGACCACCGGGTTCACGTAGGCGTAGGTGGCGACCAGGGTCAGCGGGGCCGACCGCAGCAGCCAGGCGTACGCGGTGAAGGCGAGCAGCGAGCCGAACATCACCAGGTAGGCGAGGGCCAGCCAGGACCGCCCGGAGATCGTTGCGAGGTCCAGCCCGTGCTGCTCTCCCCGGCCCAGTCCGATCACCAGGTCGCCGACTCCGCCGACCAGCATCTGGTAGGCGCTCGCGGCCAGCACGTTGTCGGGCATCGGGATCTTCTTGGTCGCGAAGGAGCCGGTCGCCCAGAGCAGGGTGGCAGCGATGATCATGATCACGCCGGTCGGCTCGATCGACCCGCCGATCGCGGGCGCCGACAGGACGCCGAGGCCGACCAGTCCGAGCAGCACCCCGGCCAGCTCGGCGGGCCTCGGGCGCTCGCCGCCGACCGCCGTGAGCACCACCATCCACAGCGGGACCGCGGCCACCAGCAGGGCGGCCAGCCCGGAGGGGACGGAGGTCTCGCCCAGGACCACCAGTCCGTTGCCGCCGGTCAGCAGCAGCAGGCCGACCAGGGCGGAGGAGGCCAGCTGCCGCTTGGTCACCTTCAGACCGGCCGGGCCCTGGCGCACCAGGAGGTAGCCGGTCAGCAGCAGGCCGGCGACGAGGAAGCGGGCGGCGGCGGAGAGGAAGGAGGGCATCGTCTCCACGGCGACCCGGATCGCGAGGTACGTCGACCCCCAGACGATGTAGACCACGAGGAGGGCCAGCCAGACCGCGCCGCCGAGGCGGGGGCCGCGGGCGGGGGCCGCCTCGGCCCTGACGGCGGCGTCGGCGGGGACGCCGGCGGCGGCGGGGACGGGGCTGTCGGCGCGGGCGGGGGCGTCGGGGCGGACGGGGGCGTCGGCGGGCGCGGGAACGTCGGGAGCCACGCCGGGGGTCGGGCCGGGATCCGCGGCCGGTTGGGAGGGTGAAGCGGGCGATGTCATGGGTGTCCCCCTTGGACGGTGCTGGCCGAACATCCGACATGACAGCGCATGGACGGCCCGGTGCGCCAGTCCGTATCGGAACCCGGACCGCGGGACGTACGGTGGGCGCTCCCCGACGAGGAGGTCGAACCCGTGCCCGCACCCGAGGAGGCCCTGCCGTTCTTCGTGTACGGCACCCTGCGCAGCGGCGGCCGCAATCACGCCGCCCACCTGGCCGGACGCTGCGCCGAGATCCGGCCGGCGGTCCTGGAGGGCGCCGCGCTGCACGAGGGCCCCGGCTTCCCGTACGCGGTGCCGGATCCGGCGCCCGGGCGCCGGATCCTGGGTGAGCTCGTCACCGTACGCCCGGGCGCGTACGCCGGAGCCCTGGACGCCCTGGACCGGCTGGAGGACTGCCGGGCGGACGGGACCGGGCTGTACGTGCGGCGGCGGATGGCGGTGCGGACGGCGGCGGGCGAGCTGCGGGAGGCCTGGGTCTACCTCGCCGGGCCGAGGGCCGAGGCACGGCTGCGGGAGCGGCCGGCGCTGATCGAATCGGGGGACTGGGGAGCGGCCGGGGGAGGAGTGGGATGACGGGTGGCGGATGACAACCGCCAGGTAGGCTGCCCCGGCCAATGAGATTTCCCGCTCATCGGCCCATCGAACGACGAGGAGCCACCCGGTGCCCGAGCTGCCACCCCCGATCACCGTCGTCGGGATCGGGGCCGACGGCTGGCCCGGCCTCGCCGCCGGCTCCCGGGCCGCGCTGCGGGAGGCCGAGACCGTCGTCGGCGGCCCCCGCCAGCTGGACCTGCTCCCCCACGACGAGGTCACCGCCGAGCGCGTCCCCTGGCCGTCCCCCCTGCGCCCCGCCGTCCCCGGACTGCTCGCCGCCCACGCCGGCCGCCGCATCGCCGTCCTGGCCAGCGGCGATCCGATGTTCTACGGCATCGGCCGCACCCTCGCCGAGACCGTCGGCGCCGAGCGCCTGCGCGTCCTGCCGCACCCCTCCTCCGTCTCCTACGCCTGCGCCCGGCTCGGCTGGCCGCTGGAGGCCACCGAGGTGGTCAGCCTGGTCGGCCGGCCGCTGGACGCCCTCTCCCTCGCCCTCCACCCCGGCCGCCGCCTGCTGGTGCTCAGCGCCGACGCCGCCACCCCGGCCGCCGTGGCCGAGCTGCTCACCGCCCGCGGCTTCGGCGGCGCCCGCCTGCGGGTGCTCGAACAGCTCGGCGCCCCCGCCGAACGCCACCTCGACGGCCCCGCCGACGGCTGGCCGCACCCGCCCGGCGACCCGCTGAACGTCATCGCCGTCGACCTCGGCGACGGCCCCCGCGCCTCCCTCGTCCCCGGCCTGCCCGACGCCGCGTACGAGAGCGACGGCCAGCTCACCAAGCGCCACGTCCGCGCCGCGACCCTCGCCACGCTGGCCCCCTCCCCCGGCGAGCTGCTCTGGGACGTCGGCGGCGGCTCCGGCTCGATCGCCGTCGAGTGGCTGCGCGCCCACCGCGACTGCCGGGCCGTCAGCATCGAGCGCGACCCGGCGCGGGCCGAGCGGATCGTCCGCAACGCCGCCGCACTCGGGGTGCCCCGGCTCCGCGTGGTGACCGGCCCCGCCCCCGCCGCTCTCGCCGAACTCCCCACCCCCGACGCCGTGTTCATCGGCGGCGGCCTCACCGCGCCCGGCCTGCTGGACGCCTGCTGGGCCGCGCTGCGCCCGGGCGGCCGGATCGTCGCCAACACCGTGACGCTGGAGTCCGAGGCGCTGCTCACCGAGTGGTACCGGCGCCACGGCGGGGAGCTCGTCAAACTCGCCGTCGCCCACGCCGTCCCGGTGGGCGGCTTCACCGGGTGGCGCCAGGCCATGCCGGTCACCCAGTGGTCCGCAGTCAAGCCCGAAACCCCTCAGGAGAACGCCTCGTGACCGTCCACTTCATCGGAGCCGGCCCGGGCGCCGCCGATCTGATCACCCTGCGCGGCCAGCGCATCCTGGCCCGCGCCGAGGTCTGCCTGTACGCGGGCAGCCTCGTCCCGCGCGAGCTGCTGGACGAGTGCCCGCCCGGCGCCCGCCTGATCGACACCGCCCAGCTCAACCTGGACCAGATCACCGCCGAGCTGGTCGCCGCCCACCGGGCCGGCCAGGACGTGGCCCGGCTGCACTCCGGCGACCCGTCCGTCTTCTCCGCCGTCGCCGAGCAGATGCGCCGCCTGGACGCGGCCGGCGTGCCGTACGAGGTGGTCCCCGGCGTGCCCGCCTTCGCCGCCGCCGCGGCCGCGCTGAAGCGGGAGCTGACCGTCCCGACCGTCGGCCAGACCGTCATCCTCACCCGGATCGCCAAGCGCGCCACCCCGATGCCCGAGGGCGAGGACCTCGCCACCCTCGGCCGCAGCGGCGCCCTGCTGGTGCTGCACCTGGCCGCCGGCTACGTGGACGACGTGGTCGAGCAGCTGCTCCCCCACTACGGCGCGGACTGCCCGGCCGCCGTGGTCGCGATGGCCAGCCGCCCTGACGAGCTGGTGCTGCGCGGCACCGTCGGCGACATCGCCGAGCAGGTCAAGGCGGCGGGCGTGGTCCGCACCGCCGTCATCCTCGTCGGCCGCACGCTGGCCGCCGAGCAGTTCCGCGACAGCCACCTCTACTCGGCGGACCGCGAGCGCCCGCACGAGCCCTGCGGGGCGTGATGCGGCACGTCCTGATCCTCGGCGGCACCACCGAAGGGCGGGCGCTGGCCGCCGAGCTCGCCCCGACCGCGCACCGGGTCACCAGCTCGCTGGCCGGCCGGGTCGCCCAGCCGCGGCTGCCCGCCGGGGAGGTGCGGATCGGCGGCTTCGGCGGACCGGAGGGTCTGGCCGACTGGCTGCGCACCGAGCAGGTGGACGCGGTGGTGGACGCCACCCACCCGTTCGCCGCCGGCATCTCCCGGAACGCCGCCCTCGCGGCCGCCGCCACCGCGGTCCCGCTGCTGGTGCTGCGCCGCCCCGGCTTCACCCGCGTCGACGGCGACCGCTGGCTCCCCGTCCCCTCCCTCGCCGCGGCGGCCGACCTGCTGCCCCGGCGCGGGGAACGGGTCTTCCTCACCGTCGGCCGACAGGGCGTCGGCGCCTTCGCCCACCTGGACGGGGTCCACTTCCTCGCCCGCTCGGTGGACCCGCCCGAGCCCCCGGTACCGCCCTCGTTCGAAGTCCTGCTGGACCGGGGGCCGTTCACGATCCACGGCGAAGAGGCGCTGCTGCGCGAACACGACATCGACGTCCTGGTCACCAAGGACAGCGGCGGCGCCGCGACCGCCCCCAAGCTGGCCGCCGCACGCGGACTCGGCCTGCCCGTCATCATCGTGGAACGCCCGCCGGTCACGGAAGGCGTCCCGGTCGCACCGGACGTCCCCGGCGCACTGCGCTGGCTGGAGCACCTGGGCTAGCCGGCCCGGGCGCTGGACGGCCCGGGCACCAGCCGGCCCGGGCGCTGCGGCTGCTCACCGTCGCGCTGGTACCCGCTCGCCGTCGTGCTGGTGCCCGCTCGCCCGGTCGTCCCGCGGAAATTGCGGGGCGGCCCCGGCGGACGTCGGGAAGGATGGCCCGATGACCGATGATCAGCGCACGCAGACTCCCCGCACCGCCGACGAACGCGCCACTCTGGCGGGCTTCCTGGACTACCAGCGCGACACCCTCGCGATGAAGTGCGCGGGCCTCACCGCGGAGCAGCTCCGCGCCCGGGTGCTGGAACCGTCCGGGCTCTCCCTGCTCGGGCTGGTCCGCCACCTCGCCGAGGTGGAGCGCGGCTGGTTCCGCAACGTCCTCAACGACGAGGGCCTGCCGGGATTCTGGAAGCACCCGGACGGGTCCTTCGCCGAGTTCGACGCCGACACCGCCGACCCCGACGAGGCCTTCGCGATCTGGCGCCGGGAGTGCGACCGCGCCCGGGAACTCGTTTCCGCCGCCGAGTCGTTGGACGTCCTGGGCCACTACGGCGACGAGGTCTTCTCGCTCCGCTGGATCCTCACCCACATGATCGAGGAGTACGCCCGCCACAACGGCCACGCCGACCTGCTCCGCGAGCACCTCGACGGCACCACCGGCGAGTAGCACCGGACGCGGCCGGACGCGGCCGGACGACGAGGGAGCGAGCAGAGCGTGCGGACCCGTCAGAAGGAACGCGACACCCCCGGGCCGTCCGAGCCCTGGAACGAGATCGTCCCCGGGCTCTGGATGGGCGGGCACTACTTCACCCGGCCCGGCGGCGAACTGGAACTCGCGATCGTACGGGCCGAGTTCGACCTGGTGGTCAGCCTGTTCACCCGTTCCGGGCACGGTCCGGCACCGGGAGTGGAGCACGTCGTCCGGGAGGTGCCCGACGCCCCGCTCTCCCCCGGTCAGCTGCTCGCCGTCCAGGAGGCGGCCGGGCTCACCGAGTCGGCCGTCCGCCGGGGCCGGCGGACGCTGGTGCGCTGCCACTCGGGGTACAACCGCTCGGGCCTGGTGGTGGCGCAGGCGCTCATCGGCCTCGGCCACGAGAGCGGCGAGGCGGTCCGGCTGGTCCGGGAACGGCGCTCGCCCTGGGCACTGAACAACCCGGTGTTCGTGGACTACCTGGACACCGGACTGGAGGTCGCCGTGCTGCTGACCGGCCTCAACGGGTGAGGCCGGTCAGCGGCATGACGTTCCGTCAGATTTCTCAGATGTCGCGGAACGTCTCGATCTGGGCGCCGATGGAGTTGAGGCGCTCGGCGAGGTCCTCGTAGCCGCGGTTGATGACGTAGACGTTGCGCAGCACCGAGGTGCCCTTGGCGGCGAGCATGGCGAGCAGGATGACCACGGCGGGGCGCAGGGCCGGCGGGCACATCATCTCGGCGGCGCGCCACCGGGTCGGCCCCTGGACCAGCACCCGGTGCGGGTCGAGGAGCTTGACGTCGGCGCCGAGGCGGGTCAGCTCGGTCAGGTAGATCGCGCGGTTGTCGTACACCCAGTCGTGGATCATCGTGGTGCCGTGCGCGGCCGCGGCGATGGCGGCGAAGAACGGCACGTTGTCGATGTTGATGCCGGGGAACGGCATCGGGTGGATGGTGTCGATCGGCGCGGTCAGCTTGGACGGGCGCACGGTGAGGTCGACCAGCCGGGTGTGACCGTTGTGGGCCCGGTACTCGGGGGTGCGGTCGTAGTCGAGACCCATGCCCTCCAGCACGGCGAGCTCGATCTCCAGGAACTCGATCGGCACCCGGCGGACGGTCAGCTCGGAGGAGGTGACGACGGCGGCGGCCAGCAGGCTCATCGCCTCCACCGGGTCCTCGGCCGGGGTGTAGTCGACGTCGCAGGTGATCTGCGGGACGCCGTGCACGGTGAGGGTGGTGGTGCCGATGCCCTCGATCCTCACGCCCAGCTTCTCCAGGAAGAAGCAGAGGTCCTGGACCATGTAGTTGGGCGAGGCGTTGCGGATGACGCTGACGCCGTCGTGCCGGGCGGCGGCCAGCAGGGCGTTCTCGGTGACCGTGTCCCCGCGCTCGGTCAGCACGATCGGGCGGTCCATCGGGGCACCCGGCTCGACCGAGGCGTGGTAGGCGCCGCCGGTGGTGGCGACCTCCAGGCCGAAGCGGCGCAGCGCGGTCAGGTGCGGCTGCACGGTGCGGGTGCCGAGGTCGCAGCCACCCGCGTACGGGATGGCGAAGTGCTGGGCGCGGTGCATCAGCGGGCCGAGGAACATCAGCACGCTGCGGGTGCGGCGGGCCGCCTCGACGTCCATCGCCGCGAGGTCCAGCTCGGCGGGCGGGGTGAGTTCGAGGTCGCGGCCCTCGTTGATCCAGCGGCTCTTGACGCCGATGCTGGTGAGCACCTCGAGGATGCGGTAGACCTCCTCGATCCGCGCGACGCTGCGGATCGTGGTGCGGCCGGTGGTCAGCAGCGAGGCGCAGAGGATCGCCACGCAGGCGTTCTTGCTGCTGCGGACGTCGATCGCACCGGAGAGCCGGGTGCCGCCGGCGACGCGCAGGTGCATCGGGCCGGAGTAGCCGAGGGAGACGATCTCGCTGTCGAGGGCTTCGCCGATGCGGGCGATCATCTCAAGGCTGACGTTCTGCTTGCCCTGTTCGATGCGGTTGACCGCGCTCTGGCTGGTTCCGAGGGCCTCTCCGAGCTGCGCCTGGGACCAGCCGCGGTGCTGGCGCGCGGTACGGATGAGGGTGCCGATACGGGTGAGGTAGTCGCCTGTCACTCGCCAGACGATATCTCATGGTTGAGATGGCGACAGAACTGGGGCCCGGCGTGGTACTCCATTTGTCCGTTTCTCGCCCCGTATGGACGTCAGTTCTTCACATCACCAGGTGAGGTTGTCACGCCGTCGTGACACTCGTGACAGTGTCACGGCCCCACGAGGCCACGGCCCGACGAGGCCACGGCCCCACGAGGCCACGACCCGACGACCTCACGGGCAGGCCGCGCGACGGGCGGGCAGGGTCACGGCCCGAGCGGCTCCGCCCGGCCGACGACGGTGCCCGCGCGGTCGATGCAGATGACGTCCACCGCGACCGGCGAGCCCAGCAGCACGCCGAGCGCCGTCGCCCGGGCCGCCTCGGCGACCAGATCCCCGAGCGGCACCCCGGCCGCCCGGCACAACTGCACCGCTTCCAGTGCGGTGTTGGCGCCCGCGACCGCCCCGGCCAGCACCTCGTCGGCCCCGCCCCGACGGGCCAGTTCGGCCAAGTACCCCTTGTCCACCTGGGAGCGCGCCGAGTGGAGGTCGAGGTGGCCGGCCGCGAGCTTGGACAGCTTGGCGAAGCCGCCCGCGATGGTCAGCCGGGGCACCGGGTGGCGCTTGAGGTACTTGAGCACGGCGCCGGCGAAATCGCCCATGTCCAGCAGCGCGTCCTCCGGCAGCCCGTGCTCCGCCACCGCGACCTTCTCCGAGGTCGACCCGGTGCAGCCGGCCACGTGGGTGCGCCCCGCCGCCCGGGCCACGTCCACCCCGCGGCGGATCGAGTCGATCCAGGCCGAACACGAGTAGGGGACGACCACCCCGGTCGTGCCGAGGATGGACAGACCGCCGAGGATGCCGAGCCGGGGGTTCCAGGTGGAACGGGCGATCTCCTCGCCGTGGTCGACCGAGATCTCCACCACCACGTCCCCGCTGCCCCCGCGGGCGGCGGCCACCTCGGCTACCGCGTCCCGGATCATCTGCCGGGGCACCGGGTTGATGGCGGGCTCGCCGACCGGCAGCGGCAGGCCGGCCTTGGTGACCGTCCCCACCCCGGGACCGGCCCGGAACACCACCCCGGTGCCGGGCGCGCCGGGCCGTACGGTCGAGCGGATCAGTGCGCCATGGGTGACGTCGGGGTCGTCGCCCGCGTCCTTGACCACCCCGGCCATGGCGGCGATGCGCCGGTCGGGGCCGGGCGCACCGGGCCTGTCGGGCTTGTCGGGCGCACCGGCCGGCTCTCCGGCGACGGGGTTCGCGGCGGCAGCCGACTCCTCGGCCGTGGCCGGCTCTCCGGCGGCGGCCGACTCCTCGGCGACGGTCAGTTCCTCGGCAGCGGTCAGTTCCTCGGCGGCGAGGGCGAAGGCGGGCTGCTGACCCTTGGGCAGGGTGATGACCACCGGGTCCGGGAACTCGCCGGTGAGCAGCGCGGTGTACGCCGCCTTGGTGGCCGCGGTGGCGCAGGCCCCCGTCGTCCAGCCGGGCCGCAGGCCGCTGCTCTTCAGCTGGCCGGCCCGGCCTCCTGCTCCGGCTCCCGCCTCGGCTCCCGCTGCGGCCACCTGCGCCCCGTTTCCGACGGCGCCCGCGCCGTCCTGCTCCGCTCCGGCGGCCACACCGGCCGCCGCCGCCGATTTTCCCCCACCGGGCCGGGTGGGACCCGACCGGGGTGGCGGCACCCGCGTCCCGCGCGGTGCGGAGGAATCCCGAGCACGAGCCGCACGGGGCCGCTGCCCCGCGTTCCCGAAGAGTTCTCCGCACGGGCCTCGCCCACCGTGCCTACCAGTGAGTAATCTGGCGGTCCGCCAGAAGCGGGTTCATGACAGACGTGGGCCCGGCCGGGGTCGAAGCGCCCCGCCGGGCCATCAGCATGTGGGGGTTTTTGTGGCAGGGATGAGTCGGCGTACGTTCCTCACCGGTACGTCGGTGGCCGCCGCCTGGTCGGCCTTGTCGCTGGGCGGCGCGCAGTTCGCCTCGGCCGCGGCGCGCGACCGGGCGCTCGCGACGACGGCCGAGCGGGCGATCAGGATCACCGGGACCACGCTGGAGCAGGTGGCCACCCCGGTCGGCACCGGTGGCTGCGAGTGGCTGACGGCCGGACCGGGCTGGC
>NZ_JBHVJT010000026.1:0-15798 GCF_042798815.1 Kitasatospora sp. NPDC057738
GCGCCACCCGGGAGCGGGCGGCCGCCGGGGGCCCGGGCGGGAGGGGGCGGTGCGCGGGCGGCCGGCCGAGGCGGCCGGGTCCGGGGTGCGCCGCCGCCCCAGCCGGTGGCGCTGGCCCTGGCCGTCGACGCCGGGGACTTCGCCGGGCTCGCGCAGTACGGGCTGTTCGGCGGGCTCGGGCACCAGGCCTACCTGCGGCGGGCGGAGGAGCACCTGACGGCCCTGTACCGGCAGGGGCTGGAGGTGCACCTGCGGGTCCTGGAGGCGGGCGACTTCGAGGACTACTGCGCGGCGCTCGGCCTCGACCCCCGGGCGCCCGCCGCCCGGGTCGCCTACGCGGGCGATCCGGAGCTGGCCGGGGAGCCGTTCGTCTACGCGGGGGAGCGGCTGGCCGAGCTGGTCCCGGTGCTGCTGGACGACCACCGGGCACGGGTGCGGATGTCCGTGGCCTGCGCGGCTCTGCTGGGCGCCGTCGGCGACGACCCGGCCGGGCAGCTCCGGATGGCCGCCGTGATGCGGTACGTGACGTCGGTCTACCTCGCGCTGGCCGAGGGCGCGGGGGAGGGGTGCCATCTGCTGACGCTGCGCTGCCACGGCCCGGAGGACGGCGAGGAGCTCACCTCGGCGGTGGACGTCTGCGTGGAGGAGGGGCTGCTGTACCCCGCGGGGCGGGACGCAGAGGCGTTCTGCGTCACGCTCGCGGCGGGCGTCGCCCTGGGCGGGGAGGGGGCGCTGCTGCTGCACGGCGATCCGTCGGTGGGCGTACGGGTGGACGGACGGAGCGACGACCGGTCCGGCCCGGACGGCCGTCCACCCGCCTCCCCGGCCGGCCGTCCACCCGCGCCCCCGGCCGAGGAGGCCCGGCCCCGGCCGCCGGTGCGCGGCTGGGCGCTGACCGGCGGACGGCTGCGGCCGATGACCGCGCACGAGGTGTTCGACGAGTTGGCGGACGACGCCGCGCGCGGGCTGCCTTTCCCGCCCGGGGTGGACCCTCGGCCCGGGTTCCCGCTGCCCGGCTTCCGAGACCCCGGGGAAGGGGGTGGGCCGCTGGGGTGATCAGGGCGTTCACCGCCTCCGCGTCCACCACGTCCGTCGTCTCCGCATCCACCATGCGGCGCTGGGGACTGTTCATCGACCGCGTGTTCGGGGAAGATTCGGAGAAGATCAACAGCAGGAACGCGCGGTGCCCCACGCCGCCGTTCCGGCCGCTCCGCCCCGTACCGCGCCCTGCAGGTCCTCCCCGCGCACCGCCGGTCCGGCGAAGCCCGACTGCGAGAGGGGGACGGATGAGCGAGCGGAGCGAGCTCGGCGCCGGGGGGTGCGCGGGGGCGAGCATCCCCGTCGAGCGCCGCGGGGCGAGAGCATGAGCCCGATCGAGTACAGCGCGGAGGTCGCGGAGCTGCTCGGGAAGGTGCGGCGGCGCCCCACGGCGGGCTGGCCGTGGCGGCCGGGCGAGCCGGTGCCGGAGGGGCTGCCGGTCAAGCAGTCCTGGGGGTGGCTGTTCGCGCCCGACGGGCGGGTGCTGACGCTGGTGAACCCCCGGGACGGGATCTGCTCGCTGCCCGGCGGCTCGCTGGAGCCGGAGGACGGTGGGGACCCGGCGGCCGCCCTGGCCCGGGAGGCGGCCGAGGAGGCGCAGGCCCGGATCGGCCGGCCGTACTACCTCGGCTACCTCTACGACCGGGTCGGTTCGGCGAACGGCGGGCACGAGTGCGCGCGGGTCCGGATGGCGGCGGCGCTGCGGTCGGTCGGCCCGAGCACGGCCGACCCGGCCTCGGGCCGGCACTACCGGCGGCTGCTGGTCGCACCGGGCCTCGCCGTCGAACTGCTCGGCTGGGGCGCGCCCGGGTTGCGCCAAGCCCGGGCGGCGGTCGCCACTGCCGCCCGCTGGCTCGGCGTGCCCGCGGCCGCGAACGAGGCGATCGAGGAGTTGCCGGTCGAGGGCTGCACGGTCTCCCCGGGCACCGTGTATCCGGGTGCCGGGTACACGGGCGCCATGCACCCCGGTGGTGGCCGCCCCGGCGCGCGGGGCTGACCTCGCGGGTCGCCGTACTCCCGAGCGACGTCCCTGCGGGGCGCGCCGAGCCGGGGCGCGCCGAGCCGGGCCGGCCCGGGCCGGGCCGGGCGGGGCTTGACCGGGCCGGGCCGGGCCGGCCCGGGCCGACGCGATGCCCTGACGCAGTGCCATGCGGGACGGACGTCAACATCGGCCACTTGCGTCCGATCGGCCACAGCGGTGAATTCTCGTGGTGCCGCCGATGCCCTTCCGGCCCACCTTCGACCTGCCTTCGCGGGTGTCACCAGCCCCCCCTGGGTCGGCTGACACCCACTTCGAATCCGACCCGGCGATGGCCGGGCGGCAACTCCGCGCTTGCCTTGCACGGAATTTCTGCAAGTTGCCGGTCTACGCGCGCTGCGCTACGCGCGTCACCGCGCACCCCCGCTGACCTGCGTGAAATCACGGACCGTCAGCGGCAGTTCATCTCGGAGCTATCGGACGTCCCGTCAATATCCTTGGCATGACCGCTTCCGGGTTTGGCTACCGCCTGGTATCACTTCTGTGACCCTCACCACGCCACCCCACTGGAGCTGTGATGATTCGTCCTGCCCGCGCCCTGTCCATCGCCGCCATAGCGGCGGGCCTCACCATGACGACGCTCTTCGCTGCGACGTCCGCGAACGCCGCCGGCGTCAACTACGTGGCCCTCGGCGACTCGTACTCGTCCGGTGTCGGCGCCGGCAGCTACCTGAGCGACAGCGGCAGCTGCAAGCGCAGCACCAACGCGTACGCGTACCTCTGGAAGAACGCGCACGCGCCGTCCTCCTTCAAGTTCGTCGCCTGTTCGGGCGCCAAGACCGGCGACATCCTGAACAGCCAGATCTCCGCCCTGGACGCCAGCACCACGCTGGTCAGCATCTCGGTCGGCGGCAACGACGCGGGCTTCGCCGACACCATGCAGACCTGTGTCCTCGGCTCGGACGCCGACTGCATCAACGCCGTCAACACGGCCAAGAGCTACGCCACCACCACCCTGCCCGGCCAGCTGGACAAGGTGTACTCGGCGATCAAGTCCAAGTCCCCGAACGCCCACGTCGTGGTGATGGGCTACCCGCACATCTACAAGGTCGGCGGCAGCTGCATCTTCGGCATCGGTGACACCAAGCGCGCCGCCATCAACGGTGCCGCCGACACCCTGGACGGCGTCCTCGCCAAGCGGGCCGCCAACGCCGGCTTCGCCTTCGGTGACGTCCGCAGCATCTTCAACGAGCACGAGATCTGCGGCTCGCTGACCACCTGGCTGAACAGCACCACCCTGCCGGTCGACGAGAGCTACCACCCGAAGGCGGCCGGCCAGTCCGGCGGCTACCTCCCGGTGTTCTCGGGGCTGTAAGAACTGCCGCGACGGAGCGCCCCGTCCAAGGACGGACCGCCGCCGTCCCCCTCCCGCGGCTCGGGAGGGGGACGGCGGCAACGCCCTTTCAGCCGCCTCCCGGTGATGACCGGTCCGGTGCCGGCCCGCCCTTCGTCGACTCGTCCTGCGTTGACCCGCCCGGTGCGGACGGGTTCGGTGCGGACGGCCCCGGTGCGGGCCCGGTCGGCGGGAAGGGAATGCCGGCGAGGACCGGCAGCAGTTCCGCCTCCTCGAAGTCCAGATGTGCCTCCAGCTCGGCGGACATCCGGTCCAGCTCCGTCCGGAGCCGCTCCGGTTCGGTGATCGCGATCCCGGCCAGCAGGCCCACCAGCTCCTCCTTGATCCGCCCGATGGCCCGGTGCTGCTCGTCGAGCCGCGCCAGGACCTCGGCCAGCTCAGGATGGCTGCGCGCGAGAGCGGGGAAGATCGCGGAGTCCTCCCCGGTGTGGTGGTGCGTCAGCCCGTCGCAGAAAGCCAGGCAGTGCTGGCGCAGCTGCAGTCCGAGCGCGGCCGGGCGGCCCGGGACGTGGGCGTGTGCCTCCTCCCGTACGTGGCGCAGCTGCGCGCGCAGCCAGGTGTGCGCCTCCAGCAGCTTGTCGGCGAGGCTGCGCACCACCACCGGGGCCGGACCGCCGGCGGGCGGTTCGAGCCGCTCCAGGACGATGACCGGCAACTCCCGGTCGGTGTGGGCCTGGTAGTCCCCGTAGCCCGGAGCCTTCCGGACCACGGCGGCGAACAGCCGCTCCCGGCGGCCGCCCTCGGCGGGTACGGCGACGGTGTCGAAGGCCTCGGCGCCGAGCTCGACCCGGACCACCGGGTGGGCGAGGAGGTTGCGGTACCACTGGGGGTGCTCCGGCGCCCCGGCGGCCGAGGCGACGACCAGGAGCAGCCCCTCCGCCCGGACGTACCCGAGCGGCACGGTGTGCGGCCGCCCTGAGCGGGCTCCGGTGGTGGTCAGCAGCAAGAGGTCGCCGCCCTCGAACGGGCCGCCGACCCGCCCGCCGTTGGCGCGGAACTCCTCGATGACGTTCAGATTGAAGGACATGGGCATGCGTGTGTGATGGATCTCCAGAGAGGAAAGGGGAGTTGCGGCCACAAGCGGTGCCGGTGCCGGTGCCTGTGCCTGTGCCGTTACCGGAGATCGGGGCCGGAGACGGGGCCGGTGGTCGATCGGCGCCGATGGTCGGACCCCGGTCCGGTGATACGGCTGCTGGCCCGTCCGGCGACATCCGTCGCGGGACGCGGCTCGCACACGCGGGCACCGCGGTGACCGCCCGGCGTCAGATCAGGGAAGCGGAGAGAGTGCTCATCGCGCATCGTCCCTTCGGAAAGGTGCCGGCTCGGCTGCCGGCCGGCCCACTGCTCTGTGGCCGACGCCGCGCTGCACGCCCCCATTAGAGCCAGGCCGCGGACACGCTGTCAACGAGCGGGATCACTGGCCGAGGGCTTCACCTCCGCCGCCGACTTCGAGGCGCGCCTGATCGGTTGGACAGGGGATGCGTTCGGTGGCTGAGCCGCCACCGGGCTGAGCCAGGTGGGAGCCCCAACCCGGCCGCGAGCGGCGACGCGCCGCCGCTCCCCTCGGAGGCGGCGGCGCGTCGGGTCCGGAGCACGTGGTCCGGTGTACATCGGGTCCGGAGCACGTCGGGCCCGGTGCACGTCGGGCCCGGTGCACGTCGGGCCCGGTGCACGTCGGGCCCGGTGCACGCCGGCGGCTCCGGACGGTTCCCGTCAGTGCAGGTAGTCGACCAGGCCGGCCGGCTTGAGCCCGGCGGCGTCGGCGGCGGCGAGGGCGCGCTGGAGGTCGGCGGCGAGGGTGTCGGTCCAGTGCATCAGCACGACGTCGCCCGGCTGCAGCGGGCCCGGGTGCCAGATGTTGGCGGCACCCCAGCTGAAGTCCGCGTCGGCGGTGAGCACGGTGCGGATGCCGCAGTTCGCGGCGGCCTGCAGGGTGTCGGCGTTCCAGGTGAAGTACGGCGGGCGGAAGAACGTCGGCGCGGTGCCGAAGAGGCGGGTCATCGAGTCGCGTGCGTCGCAGATCTCGACCTGCTGCCGCTCCAGCGGGAGCGTGCTGAGGTCGGTGTGGGAGACGCTGTGGTCCTGGATCGAGGAGCCGGGTACGGCGGTGACCCGCTGGAAGAAGGCCGGGTCGGCGGTGGCGGGCATCGGCAGCGGGAAGGCGGTGATCGGCAGCCGGTGGTCGGCGATGAACCGTTCCGCCTCGGGGGTGCGCTGCCAGCCGTCGTCCACGGTGAAGAAGACGACCTTGTCGTTGGTGGGGACGGAGCCGGCGGCCACGGCCGGGGCGGGTGCGGGGCCGTCCACCCGGACGTCGTCCACGGAGAACGGTCCCTGCTGGTACCAGCCGTGCACGTAGAGCCGGATGCTGCGCGCGTTCGGGCCGGTGGTGAACCGGGTGCTCAGCCGCTGCCAGCCGCCGCCGGTGGTCTCCGTCCAGGCGGGGGCGACGTCCTTGCCGGTGCCGGTGGCGCCCAGGTGGACGAAGCTGCCGCGGACCCACGCGGAGGCCGTGTAGGTGGTGTTGGGCCGGACCGCGACGGTCTGCGCGCACTCGCCGGTGGAGTCGGCGTTCGCCGGGGTGACGGTGAGCGAGGAGGTGCCGGTGTGCGGGGCGGTGGTGCTGACGGACGCTTCGGCCGGTCCGCCGGTGCAGCTCCAGCCGGGAATGCTGCCCCAGTCGGCGAGGTCGGGGGAGGGAAGCTCGAAGCCGGGGTTGGTGGCGAGGTTGACGGTCGGCGCGGCCTGGGTGCCCGGGCCGCCGGCCGGGGGAGCGGCGGCGGAGGCCACGGGTGCGGCGAGACCGGTGAGCAGCGCGACGGAGGCGGCCAGCACGGACAGGCGCGAGGACAGACGCGTGGACAGGCGCGAGGACAGGCACGTGGACATCGACACGTGAGGACTCCAGCAAGTGGGGGCACGCCCGTGGGGAGAGCGTGAGCGGAATCGGACCGTGGAACTCTGAACGTGGAACTCTGAACGGGGACTGTGAACGTGGAACTCTGAGCGAGGAATTCTGAACGTGGAACTCCGGGGTGCGGAACCCCGGATCGTCGCAACAATGGACTAGACCAATGGGGCCGTCAAGGGAACGGCGGGTGAACCCGGCGGTCCCGGTCGGCCGACGCGCGGTCACCATGCCCGAGGAACAAGGGACAAGACGTCACGTCAGGGAGGCGGCGGACGGGCCCGGTTCAGGACAGGTACAGCTCCTCGATGTCCGTCGCGTAGTACTCGGCGATCGCCGTCCGCCGCAGCTTGAGCGAGGGCGTCAGCAGCCCCTGCTCCTCGCTGAACTCCCGGGGCAGCAGCCGGAAGGCGCGGATCGACTCGGCCCGTGAGACGGCCGTGTTCGCGGCCGCCACCGCACGCTGGACCTCCATGTGCAGTTCCTCGTCCGCGAGCACCGTCCACGGGTCCGACTGCTCCCGCCCGTGGGTCTTCAGCCAGTGCGCCAGTGCCGCCGGGTCGAGCGTGATCAGTGCGGCGACGTACGGGCGGTCGTCGCCCACCACCAGGCACTGGGAGACCAGCGGGTGCGCCTCGACCCGCTCCTCCAGGGCCGCCGGGGCCAGGTTCTTGCCGCTGCTGGTGACGATCAGGTCCTTCTTGCGGCCGGTGATGCTGAGGTAGCCGTCCTCGTCCAGCCGGCCCAGGTCGCCGGTCGCGAACCAGCCGTCGACCAGGGACTCGGCGGTGCACTGCGGATGGTTGAGGTAACCGCCGAAGACCGAGCCGCCGCGCACCCACACCTCGCCGTCGTCGGCGATCGCCACCGAGGCGCCCGGCACCGGCCGGCCGACCGTGCCGAGCTTCTGCCGTCCGGCCGGGTTGGCGGTGATCGCGGCGGTGGTCTCGGTCAGCCCGTAGCCCTCGTACAGCTGGAGGCCGGCGCCGGTGAAGAACAGGCCCAGCTCGCGCCGGAGCGTCGAGCCGCCGCTCATCACGCTGCGAACCCGGCCGCCGAGCACCGCCCGCAGCCTCGGGTAGACGGTCCGCTCGTACGCGAGGTGGCGCAGCCGCAGGGCCGCGCCCGGGCCGGGGCCGCGACCGAAGGCCTTCTGTTCCCGGGCGGCGGCCCAGTCGACGGCCACCTGCCGGGCCTGTTCGAAGAGTTCGCCGCGGCCGGCGTCCTCGGCGGCCCGCCGGGCCTGCTGGAAGATCTTCTCGAAGACGTACGGGACGGCGTGCAGGAAGGTCGGGCGGAAGGTCTCCAGGGCGGGCAGCAGCGCGTCGGTGGAGACTTCGGGGACGTGCCCGATCCGGAAGCCGCCGCGGATCGCCGCGATCTGCACGGCGCGCCCGTAGACGTGCGCGAGCGGCAGGAACAGCAGGGTGGCGGGGCGGCCGCCGCCGGTGTCGCGCAGGGCGTCCCCCCAGCCGGCGAGCAGGGCGTCGGCCTCGGCGGCCAGGTTGGCGTGGGTGAGCAGGCAGCCCTTGGGGCGGCCGGTGGTGCCGGAGGTGTAGACGACCGTGGCGATGTTCCCGGTGGCGACGCCGAGGCGCTGGCGGTGCACCAGGGAGTCGGGCACGCCGAGGCCGTCCTCGGTGATCGCGGCGACGCAGTCCCGGTCGAGCTGCCAGATGCCGGTGAGGTCGGGCAGCGCGTCGCAGACCGCGCCGACCGTCATCGCGGCGTCCTCGTCCTCGACCAGGCAGGCCACGGCCTGGGTCTCGGCGAGGATCCAGCGCACCTGCTCGGGGGAGGCGGTGGGGTAGACCGGGACGGTGATGGCGCCGATCGACCAGAGTGCGTAGTCGAACAGCGTCCATTCGTAGCGGGTGCGGGACATCAGGGCGACCCGGTCGCCGTAGCGCACGCCGTGGGTGAGCAGGCCCTTGGCCAGGGCGAGCACCTGGTTCCGGAACTCGCGGGCGGTGACGTCCTGCCACTGTCCGTCCCCGGCCCGCCAGGACAGCTGGACCAGGTCGGGGGTGCGCTCGGCGGTGTCGTAGAGGGAGTCGGCGAGTCCTCCGGTGGCCTCGGGCGCGGCCGGGGCGGGGGTGGTGAACTCGCGCACGGTCCTCCCCAGTTCGGTGCCGGTCGTACGGGTGGTACGGGGTGCGCCGAAACTATCGGATCGCCCTGTCACTGCCCAGGGTTGTGGCGGTGACACGACGAGATCGGCACGGCTCCCCTCCGGTGGTGTCGCGCCCGGGGAGGCCCGGGGGAGGCGAGGGGGAGGCGCCGGGAAGGAATCGCGGAGGCCGCGGGCCCCGCGCCGGCGCCGCATTCCGGGCATCGACGGATGTTCCGGATGCGTAGCGGAGGATGGCTGACCGGTTTCTGACGTGTGCGGGACGAGACCGGTCGGTGGACCGGTTCACCCCTCGAACGAGTGGTCAGGGCGTAGTAGAGTCTCGCAGACCTGTGGCCGGGAGCCCCTCCGCCGACCCCTCCAGCGTTCCCAAGACCCGCCATGTTCCCCCCTCCGCTCCCCGTCCGCGCCCGGCACTTCCCGACCGAGGACTCCATGCGTCTGCGCAGCAGCTCGATCCGCGCGAAGATCATCGCGCTGCTCCTGGTGCCCATCGTCGCGCTCACGGCCCTGTGGGCGTACGCGACGATCGCCACCACCGGGGACGTCTGGAACCAGCTCGGGATCAGCCGTACGTACAAGGAGTTCGCGGGCCCGGTCGACCAGTACACCGGCGACCTGCAGAACGAGCGCCGCGCCGCCGTCCAGCGGCTGGCCGACCCGCGGTCGCCGACCGCCAGGGAGGCCTACGAACGGTCCAAGGCCGCCACCGACCGCAGTCTGGACGTGCTGCGGCAGAAGAAGGACGGCTCCGGCGGCAAGCTCTCCGCCCCCCAGCGCGGTCGCTTCGTCCAGATCATCGCCGCCGCCGACCAGCTCGGACCGCTGCGCGCCCAGGTCGGCCGTTCCGCGCTGAACTGGGAGTTCGCGCTGGGCCAGTACAGCGACCTGGTCAAGCCGGTGTTCGGCTTCCGGTCCGCCTACGTCGCCCGGCAGAGCGGCCAACTCCCGCGTCAGGGCACCATCCTGATCGAGCTGGTGCGCGCCCGGGAGTACCTGTCGCAGGAGGACGCGGCGATGGAGGGCCTGCGCACCGGCGCCGCCAGGCCCACCGCCGAGCAGTACCAGGTCGCGCTGGACGCCCTGCACAACCAGCAGGCGCTGTTCACCGTCTACGTCGCCGAGCTCGACCCCGCCGACCAGTCCGACTACGCCGCGCTGCGCGGCGGGGAGGCCTGGGGCGCACTGGCCCGAGCCGAAGCGGACTTCGTCGGCGCCGGCGGCCCCGACCGGGTGGTCCAGGCGCTCAACACCGACTCCTGGCGGGAGACCGCCGACCGGGCGCTCGGCGACCTCGCCTCGATCAACAGCCGGATCTCGGCCGGGCTGGACGAGCGCGCGCGGTCCGCGGCGATCGGGATGCTCTGGCGCGGCGGCATCGCCGGTGCGGTCGGTCTGGTCGCCGTGGTGCTGTCCATCATGATCTCGTTCCGGATCGGCCGGGGCCTGGCCCGCGAGCTGATCGGCCTGCGCAACGCGGCCGACGAGCTGGCCGGCACCCGGCTGCCGTCCGTCATGCTGCGGCTGCGCCGCGGCGAGCCGGTGGACGTGGCCACCGAGGCCCCCGAGCTGCACTTCGGGAACGCCGAGATCGGCCAGGTCGGCCAGGCCTTCAACGCGGTGCAGCGGGCCGCCGTCGAGGCCGCCGTCGAACAGGCCGAACTGCGTCGCGGGGTCTCGGCGGTGTTCGTCAACCTGGCCCGGCGCAGCCAGGTGCTGCTGCACCGGCAGCTCACCCTGCTCGACACCATGGAGCGCCGCACCGAGGACCCGGCCGAGCTGGAGGACCTCTTCAAGGTCGACCACCTCACCACCCGCATGCGCCGCCATGCCGAGGGCCTGATCATCCTGGCCGGTGGTTCGCCCGGGCGGGCCTGGCGCAAGCCGGTCCGGATGGTGGACGTGGTCCGGGCGGCCGTCGGCGAGGTCGAGGACTACGCCCGGGTGATCGTCCGGCCGTTCCCCGGCACCGGCCTGCTCGGCAGTGCCGTCGCGGACGTCACCCACCTGGTCGCCGAACTCGTCGAGAACGCCGCGGTGTTCTCCCCGCCGAGCACCCAGGTCACCGTCCAGGGCGAGGTGGTAGCGCACGGCTTCGCGCTGGAGATCGACGACCGCGGCCTCGGGCTGAGCGAGCAGATGCTCGCCGAGATCAACGAACGCCTCGCCGTGGAGCAGGAGTTCGACCTCGCCGACACCGACCGGCTGGGCCTGTTCGTGGTCAGTCGGCTGGCCCGGCGGCACGGCATCCGGGTGCACCTGCGGCCGTCCCCCTACGGCGGGACGACGGCGGTCGTGCTGATCCCGCGCGAACTGCTCGCGGAGGCGCCGGACGGGAAGCCGGAGCCGGGCCCGGCCGGGCAGCGGGGCGCGGCGGGCGGCCGGCGCGGGCAGCGGGACCTGGTCGCCGTGCCCGGGTCGGGGGGTGCCTCCTGGGCGGCGTCCGGGCCGGTCGGCTCCGCGGGTGTTGGTATTGGTTCGGGTGCGGGTGCCTCGGCCGGAGCGGTGGCCGGAGGCCGTACGGGCGCCGTCGCCGGCGGTGACGAGGCGGACAAGCACCGCGGGACGACGGGCGGCCCGAGGCCGTCCGTGCCGGAGGCGGGCCGTACGGCGGGCGGGCTGCCGCGCCGGGCCTCGCGGGGCAAGGGCGGGCCGGTGCTGGTCCCCGCGCCCGTGGCGGACACCGAGGACGCGCCGGGGACGGGGCGCCACCGGCGGGAGGACCTCGCGGTGGCGGCGGCCGAGGCGGCCATCGCGGCTGCCGGTGTGGCCGGTGTGGTCGGGGTCTCCGGAGCGGCCGGGGCCGAGCCGGCCGCCAACCCGGCCGCTGACCCGACCGCGGCTGCGCCTGTGGACGCCGCACCCCGGACGCTCGGCGGCCTGCCCCGGCGGGTCCGGCAGGCGAACCTGGCACCGCAGCTCAGGGATCAGCTCACGGAGCAGCTGAAGGAACGGTTCCGCAACGGGGCCGGAGCCGACGGCGCGGCCGGGGAAGCGTCGGCCGTGGACACCCGGGACGGCCGGGGTCCCCGCGACGGCGGGGAGACCCGGGAGGCCCGGGAGCGCTCGCCCGAGGAGGCCCGGGCCACCTTCGCCTCGTTCCAGCGCGGCTTCACCCGTGGTCGCGGCGCCACCGTTCCGGCCGACCGTGCGGGCGCGTCCCCCGGCCGCGCCGGTGCGCCGGCGGACCGCCCCGGTGCTCCGTTGACGGATCGTCCCGGCACGCCCGACGATCGTGCCGTACGGGGGAACGGGCGATCCACCGCCGTACCGGCCTGGCAGCCGCCGGACCGGTCCCGGCGGGCGATCGCCCCGGCACCCGCCCCGGCGGCGCTGCCCGCGCCGCAGGACACCGGCCGGGCACCGCTCGCCCGTCGGGTGCCGCCCGGGCAGCCGGTCCGCCGGAACCCGGACACCGGCGCGCCCGCGCCACCCGCCGTACCCGAACCACCCGTTGTACCCGCTCCACACGCACCACCCGCTCCAGCGGAAGGAACTGATTCATGACCACGTCGATGCAGTCGTCAGGGGACCTCAACTGGCTCCTGGACGACCTGGTGGGGCGCGTCGCGGCCCTGCGGCACGCGGTGATCCTCTCCAACGACGGCCTGGCCACCGGTGCCTCCCGCGATCTCGACCGCGAGGACGCCGAGCACCTGGCAGCCGTCGCCGCCGGGTTCCACAGCCTGGCGAAGGGCGCCGGCGGGCACTTCAAGGTCGGTGGCGTCCGGCAGACCATGGTGGAGCTGGACGAGGCCTTCCTCTTCATCACGGCCGCCGGCGACGGCAGCTGTCTGGCCGTGCTGAGCGAGGCCGAGGCGGACATCGGCCAGATCGCGTACGAGATGGCGCTGCTGGTCAAGCGGGTCGGCGAGCACATGGCCGCCGAGCCGCGCACCGAAACCGCCCCGCCGGTGAGATGAGCGGTCCGATGGCGGATCCGATGGCGGATGTGCCGGGCGGCCCGGAGACGTCGGACGGCCCCCAGGTGCCGGTGGGCACGGCCGGGCCGTCCGGCGTCGGCGGTTCGGCCGGTGCCGGGGGTTCGGCCGGCGCCGATGGCCCGTCCGGTGTCGACGGCCCGGACGGCCCGGACCGCCCGGTGGCGGCGGAGGGCGGGCCGGCGGGCCCGGACGGGCCCGAGGTCGACCTCTTCCGGCCGCGCACCCCGGTCGACGACCGCTGGTTCGACGACGAGGCCGGCCCGGTGGTGCGGCTCTACTCGATGACCCGCGGCCGGACCCGGCCGGTCGAGGAGGGGCTGTTCGACCTGATCTCGCTGGTCACCGCCGTCGAGCCCGGGCCGGTCGCGGGGGCCGTGCCCGCGCACGTCCTCGACCCGGAGCACCAGACGCTGCTCACCCTGTGCCGCCGCGAGCCGCTCTCCGTCGCCGAGCTCGGCTCCTACACCGACCTGCCGGTCAGTGTGGTGCGGGTCCTCCTCGGCGACCTCTACGACGCCGAGCTGATCAGCGTCACCCGACCCGTTCCGCTCGCCGAGCTGCCGGACGAGCGCCTGCTGCGAGACGTGATCAATGGACTCCGTGCGCTCTGACCCCCACCCCCGACCGGTCGGCACCGCGCCCGACCGGGACGGCGCCGCGGCCCACCCGGCGAACGCCAACGACCCGCGCTGGCGCGGCGGTCCGTCCGTGGCGGTGAAGATCCTGGTCGCGGGCGGCTTCGGCGCGGGCAAGACCACCCTGGTCGGCTCGGTCAGCGAGATCCGGCCGCTGCGCACCGAGGAGGAGCTCAGCGAGCTGGGCCGTCCGGTGGACGACACCTCGGGGGTGGAGGCGAAGCGCACCACCACCGTCGCGATGGACTTCGGCCGGATCGACCTGCGGCCGGGCCTCGCGCTCTACCTGTTCGGCACGCCCGGGCAGGACCGGTTCTGGTTCGTCTGGGACGAACTGGCCCGCGGCGCGCTCGGCGCCCTGGTGCTCGCGGACACCCGGCGGCTGGCCGACTGCTTCCCCTCGGTCGACTTCTTCGAGCAGCGCGGCATTCCGTTCCTGGTCGCGGTGAACTGCTTCGAGGGCACCGAGCGGTTCTCGCCGGACGAGGTCCGCGAGGCGCTCGACCTCGACCCGGGCATCCCGGTGCTGCTCTGCGACGCGCGGCTGCGGCAGGACGGCAAGGACCTGCTCGTCGCACTGGTCGAGCACGCCGCCGCCCTCACGTATCGCCGCGCCCCGGTCGGCGCCTGAGGGCGACTCGGCTCCGGCCCGACATCGGCCGCGCGGCGGCGGTGCATCGGGCGGGCGGCGGCGGTGGCGCGAGGACTTGGCAGGTGGGCGCGCCGACCTGCCCGTTCCGCCCGCCGTCTCACCCGACCGTCCGCATCCCGGACGATCACTGTGCCGAAGGTTGCCTAGACCGGCCCGGCCGTGGAAGGCTCTGTGGACGAAGGCCGCCCGGCCATGCCGTCGGGAGTGCCGGAAACACCCCGTTCGTACGGGCGTTGCGACCGGCGGACGGCCTTCGACGAACCGGCGAGGCATCGTCGGCGGGCGCCGGAGACGGCGCGCCACCGTGTGGAGAACGAAGGGGGAGGGCAGCCGGATGACCGTCGGCCGACGACGCATCATCACCGCCGTGCCCGGCTCCCCGATGCCCGATGCCCTCGTGTCCGGCACTGCCGTGCCCGGTGCCGCCGACCCGGCGCTCACCGTCCGCCGCTACATCGACCACGCGCTGACCTGCAGCGCGTGTTGTCGCTGACCGGCCTGACCTTCCCGGTACGTCCCCGGCGTTGACGGCCCACCCGGCCCACCGCCCGACGCACCGCCGACACCCGTCGACCAGGCCGTAGCGGACCGCCCCACCGGCGTGCCCGCGGCCGACCATCCGGACCCGCCCAGCGGAGAGACCACCAGTGAACATCGTCTGCCCCAGTACCGCCCCCGGCGTCGTCGGCCGTACCCGAACGACCGGGTCGGCCCCCGCGATGCGCGCGGACGGACGGACCGGACGGTGGAACGGGCGCGGGAGCCGCGCCGTGGACAGCCGCCGGGGTCGCCCCGACCTCGAGCCGTTCTGGCCGTCCCGGCAGCCGCACCTGTTCGATCAGACGTGTCCCGGCTCGCCCAGCGCGTCCCGGCCTTCCGCCCGCTGATCCGGTTCGGTCCAGCCCAGGCAGTACGCCCGGTCGACGCGCAGACGACTCCACCCCGTCCGTCACGCGCGAAATGAGCGGCACACCATGTCTTCTTCTTCCACGGCCACCCTGCCCCTGCCCACCGCGACCCCGCACCTGCGCGCGGTCCGCTCCGTCCCGCCGGTCACCGCCGTTCCCGCGGCCGGTCCCGGCACGTCCGGGGTCGCCGGACCGTCCGTCCCCCCGGCGCCGGGGGCCGACCGATGGCCCGGCGCGGCGACCCGCACGCCCCAGGCCCGCCCGACCCAAACCCGCCCGCCCCATGCCGGCCCGACCCACGCCGGTCCGGTCCGCCCGGCCGTCGTTCCGGCCCCCGCCGCCGCGCAGCCCGGCGCGACGGTCCCGCAGGTGCCCCAGGCGCTGCTCGCCGCGCTGCCGGAGGGGGCGGCCGTCGTCGCCACCCTGCCGCAGGGCGTGCTGCCGCAGGGGGTGCTCGCCCAGTTCGGCGCGCAGTTCGGCGGCGCGAACGGCAGCCCGATGGTCGGCTACCTGGTGCTGGTGCCGGCCGAGAGCCCGGTGGCCGGAACCGTCGGGCTGCCCGGCGTTCCGGTCGGCGCCGCCACCGTCTCCGGGGCCGCCGCGCTCTCCGGGGGGCACCCGGTCACCGGGGCTCACCCGGCTCCCGGCGCGCCGGCGGCGACCGGCGGGCCCGCCGCCCACGCCGTCGCGGGGGTCCGTCACGTCCGCCCGGCCGAGCGCGGCATCGCCGTCGACAGCGAGCGGCGCAACGCCTACGTCGACGGGCGGCTGCTCGACCTCACCTACCTGGAGTTCGAGCTGCTGGCCCACCTCACCGAGCACCCGCAGCGGGTGCACACCCGGGACCACCTGGTCTCCGCGGTCTGGGGCTACGGCCACGTCGGGGACGGGCGGACGGTCGACGTGCACGTCGCCCGGCTGCGCCGCAAGCTCGGACCGGCCTACCGGGACACCATCGTGACGGTCCGCCGGGTCGGCTACAAGTACACCCCGGCCACGGTCTGACGGCGGGCGGCCACCGGTCCGGTCCCCTCGGCGGGCCGCCCACCGGTCGGCCGCCACCGTCGGGTCCCGGCGGGGGGGGGGGGGGGGGGGGCGGGGGGGGGGGGGGGGGGGCGGGGCCTTTTTCTTGGTTGGGTTCTACGTAACTAATGGGGACGGGAGGGGGCGGGGAGGGAAGAGAGGGTGA
>NZ_JBHVJT010000026.1:15808-40771 GCF_042798815.1 Kitasatospora sp. NPDC057738
TGGGGGGGGGACGTTGCTTCGTTCCCTGTGGGGTCCCATACCTTGGGCGGCTACCATTTTTGGTCCCGGGCGGTGGACCTTTCGTCCAGGACGTGGACGGGCGGCCCGCCGCTTCCTCGTGTCCCGGTGGGCCCTCAGGAACGCTGATCCGGCGGCAGCAGCAGGACGGCGAGCGCGTCGGCGCAGCCGCGGGCGTGACCGAGGAACCAGTCCAGCCGGTCATCGGTGAGGTGCGCGGGCGTCGAGCGGACCGCGAGGGCGAACCGCGCCTGCCCGGCGCCGTCCAGGACGGGCACGGCGACCGTCCGCACCCCGGCGGCCGACTCGCCGTCGTTGAGCGCGTACCCGGCCGCTCGGACCTTCGCCAACTCGTCGTCCAGGAGCGCTGGTTCGGTGATCGTGCGGTCGGTGAAGGAGGGCAGCGGTCCCAGTGCCGCCGGCGCCGTCTCGCCCGGGCGGGGCCAGGCCAGCAGGATCTTGCCGAGGGCCGTGGAGTGCAGTGGCCGGCGCAGGCCCAGCCCGGTGTCCGGGCGGACGGAACCGCCGACCAGGATCACGGCGTGGGTGCCGCTGCGGATCGCCAGGTCGGCGGTCGCCTTGGTGCGCCGGGAGAGCAGGTCCAGCTCGGGCCCGGCCAGGTGCAGCCCGCGCTGGTGGAAGGTGAGTTGGCCGAGTTCGGCGACGGCGGGACCGAGCCGGTAGCGGGCGGTCTGTTCGTCCTGCTCCAGGAATCCGGCGCTGACCAGCGTGCGGGCCAGCCGGTGCGCCGTGGAGACCGACAGGCCCATCCGGCGGGCCAGGTCCGAGGCGCTCAGGTCGGGGCCGTTGTCGTGGAAGCAGTGCAGCAGCCCGAGCGCGCGCTGGACGGCCTGCGCACCGGCCGGCGGACTCTGGACGGCGGTGGCGGCCTCGGCCATGGCACCTCGCGTTTCGGTTCGGAACTCCGGACGGACGGCCGGAGGCGGTCTCAGCGTAGGGCAGCCAGTGCTGCGGAAATGTGTCGACGACGTTGCAATGGAATGGCGTTGATGAACAACTGATCCCACGATGTGGCAAAAGCTTGCTTCGGGCTCGTCTGCCGTGGAACGCTCCTCGCATCGCGTCGAACGGCCACTCGGCCTCGGCGGTGACCGTCCCGATTCCACGGAAGGAGAAGCGCCGTGACGTCCCACCGGTGTCTCCCCTCCCGTGCGTGTTGTCGCTGAACGACCCCTCCCGCGCCGCCCGACCCTCCCGCACCGCCTGCCGTCCTGCATCGTGGCGCACAACTTCTTTGCGCACCAGGCCTCATGGGCCTCCGTGCGGTCATCGATCCCGAGCTCCTCCGGCCGTCGTCGGAGCCCCCGTAGAGGACCAACTCCGTTGTCCAGTCGTACCCAGAACGCCTCCCCGCTTCCCGACACCCTCTGGTTCACCCGCTGCCCGGTGCCCACCGCGACCGGGATCGCCGCCGATCAGGGTTGGCTCGCCCGCGAGTTCGCCGCCGACGGCATCGCGGTCCGCTCGCTG
This sequence comes from Kitasatospora sp. NPDC057738, assembly GCF_042798815.1. Classification (NCBI taxonomy): domain Bacteria; kingdom Bacillati; phylum Actinomycetota; class Actinomycetes; order Kitasatosporales; family Streptomycetaceae; genus Kitasatospora; species Kitasatospora sp. NPDC057738. The sequence goes on from NZ_JBHVJT010000026.1 coordinate 17,318, forward strand.
CAGGACGCACCGCCCGAGGTGGCCGCGGACCACCACTACACCCACGCGCTGACCGGTCTGTTCCGGGAGGGCGGAAACGTCCCCGCGCTGTGGGCCCGTTCGCGCGGCGAGGCGACCAGGCTGATCGGCCTCACCTGGATCGAGGAGCGCCAGGTGGTGCTCGTCCGGGCCGGCAGCGGCATCACCGAACCCGGGCAACTGCGTGGACTGCGACTGGCGGTGCCACATCATGACATCGGCATCGACTTCTGGCGGGCGATGGCGCTGGCCGGCCTCCGGGGCGCCCTCGGGCTCGCGGGCCTCACCCTGGCGGACGCCGAGCTGGTGGACGTCCCCGGTTCCGAGGGCGCCGGGCAGTGGTCCGCCGAGCTGGCCGCGCTGCGGGACGGCACGGTGGACGCGGTGTACGTGAAGGGGGCGCTCGCCGTCGAGGCGGCCCGCCGGGTCGGTGCGGAGGTGGCCGTGGAACTGGACGCGGCGCCGGACCGCCGGGCCCGGGTCAACAACGGCACGCCCCGGCCGATCACCGTCCACCAGCGGCTGCTGGACGAACACCCCGAGCTGGTGGCCCGGTTCCTCGCCGTACTGCTGGAGGCCGCCGACTGGGCGGCGGAGCGTCCGGAGGAGGTGGTCCGGATCCTGCGGGCCGAGACCGGTGCCGGTGCCGAGGGCGTCGCCGGAGCCTATGCACCGGGCAGCCACCGGACCCTGCGGCTCGACCTGTCGGCGGAGCGGCTGGAGCTGCTCGCGCTGCAGGAACGATTCCTCAGGGAGCAGGGCTTCCTTGCCGCGCCGGTGGACGTCCAGGCCTGGGCCGACCCGGAGCCGCTGCGCGCAGCGCGCGAGCTGCTGCGGGTGCGGCGTGCGGGTGAGGCGGCGGGCGCGGGTTCCGGTGCCGGCGGCGTTCGGATCACAGACTTCAGGTAACAGCGTTCAGCTAACAGATTTCGAAAGTTGTCAGCTGTCGGCTGTCATCTGTCACCCCCCTTGGAGACCCCCGTGAAGACCCCTCGTCCCGCCCTCGCCGCCACCGCTCTGCTCGCCTCCGCCGCCCTCGCCGCCTGCGGCTCCGCCGCCGACGGGGCCAAGGCCTCCGCCGACGGCGGGGCCGGCGGTAAGGCCGACGTGGTGCTCCGCCTGCCCGATCCCGGCAACAACGGCTTCCTGGCCCGCGGCAAGAAGGACGGTTCACTGGACCGCACCCTGGCCGCGGTCCACGCCAAGGTCGCCTGGACCGGCAGCGCCGGCCCCTTCGCCCCCGCCGCCCAGGCCCTCTCCGCCGACCAACTGGACATCGCCCAGGGCTCGATCACCTCGGCCGTCGCCGCGCTCGCCCAGAAGCCCGGCTTCAAGCTGTTCGCCCAGACCGCGCCCGACGGCGTCGGCGAGGGGATCCTGGTGAAGAACGACTCGCCCGTCAAGTCCGTCCAGGACCTGGTCGGCAGGAAGGTCGCCGTCTCCCAGGGCGGCACCAGCGAGTACCTGCTGCTCAAGGCACTGGCGAAGAACGGCGTCCCGGCCGACAAGGTGGAGCGGGTCTACCTGCGCGCCGACCAGACCTCCGGCGTGTTCAACTCAGGCCAGGTGGACGCCTGGGCGACCTGGAACACCTTCTCGACACCCGCCATCGCCAACGCCGGTGCGCACTTCCTGGTCAACGGCCAGGAGGTGGGCTCCGACAACTACGCGGTCTGGGCGGTGCGCAACGGCTTCGCCGACAAGCACCCCGAGGTGGTGAAGGCCTTCTACGCCTACCTGCGGGAGAACGGCGCCAAGGAGAAGGCCGACCCGGCCGGCTACCTCAACGTGTTCACCGACGCCGGCCCGACCGCCGTCACCCCCGCCGAGAAGGACGTCGCGGTGAACGTCGGCAAGCAGGGCACCCCGGCCGACGCCATCTCCGACGCCGACACCGCCCGCTTCGGGACGGTCGCCCAGTTCTTCGCCGACCAGAAGGTCACCAAGCAGCTGGTGGACGTCAAGCCGTACCTGATCGACATCAACAAGCTCGGGGACGGTGCCAAGTGACCACCGCCACCCGGCCGTTCACGCCGGAAGACACCCGGGCCGCACTGGACTCCGTCCTGGTCGCCCCGCAGAGCCGGCGGCACCGGCCCCGCCCCCGGGCACTCGCCGTGACCCTGCGCACCATCGGTCCGCTCGCCCTGCTCGGCGGCTGGGCACTCGCCTCCGCCACCGGTGCGCTCACCCAGGACGTGCTCGCCTCGCCCGCCCAGGTCGCGCAGGCGGTGGGGGAGTTGTGGGGCAACGGCCAGCTGACCGACGCCCTGTCGGTCTCCCTCACCCGCGCCGGACTCGGACTGTTCTTCGGCGCGACCACCGGACTGGTGCTCGGCGTGGTCACCGGATTCACCCGCCTCGGCGAGGAGTTGCTCGACTCCGCGATCCAGGTTCTGCGCACCGTGCCCTTCCTGGCCCTCGTCCCGCTGTTCATGGTGTGGTTCGGCATCACGGAGACCGCGAAGGTCGCCCTGATCGGAGTCGCCACCAGCTTCCCGATGTACGTGTCCGCCTCGGGTGGGGTCCGCAGCACCGACCGCAAGCTGGTCGAGGCGATGCGCAGCTTCGGCCTCGGACGCTGGGCGATCGTGCGCACGGTCGTGCTGCCCGGCGCCCTGCCCTCGCTGCTGTCCGGACTGCGCCTGTCGATGACGCTCAGCGTGATCGCCCTGATCGCCGCCGAGGAGATCAACTCCACCGAAGGCATCGGCTACTTGATGGCCCAGGCGCAGAACTACTCGCGCACCGACGTCCTCGCCGTCTGCATCCTGATCTACGGGCTGCTCGGCCTCGCCGCGGACGGTGTCGTCCGGGTCCTGGAGCGCGTGCTGATGCCGTGGCGCCAGATCGTCCAGGGAGTGACCCGATGACCGCCGACACGTTCACCACCGCCACGTCCTCGTCCTCCGCGCCGGCCTCTCTGTCGGTCCCCTCGGTCTCCTCCACCTCCTCCGCCTCCTCCGCCTCCTCCGCCTCCTCCGCCTCCTCGGCCTCCGAGGAGACGGTCCCGGCCGTCCACCTGCGCGGTCTGCGCCGGGTGTTCGGCACCCGTGCGGTGCTCGACGGGGTCGACCTCTCCATCGCCCGTGGGGAGTTCGTCGCCCTGCTGGGTGCGAGCGGCACCGGCAAGACCACGCTGCTGCGCATCCTCGGGGCGCTCGACCAGGCGGACGGGGGTACCGTGCTCGTCCCGCCGGTCCGTACCGTGGTGTTCCAGGAGCCCCGCCTGGTGCCGTCCAAGCGGGTGCTGGCGAACGTCACGGTCGGCCTGCCGCGCGGCGCCGCGACCCGGGAGACCGGGCTGAAGGCGCTCGCCGAGGTCGGCCTGGAGCGGCACGCCGAGGCCTGGCCGGCCACCCTGTCGGGAGGTGAGGCGCAGCGCGTCGCACTCGCCCGGGCGCTCGTCCGGGAGCCGCAACTCCTGCTGCTCGACGAACCGTTCGCCGCCCTGGACGCGCTCACCCGGCTGCGCATGCAGGACCTCGTCGGCGACCTGGTGCGCCGCCACCGCCCGGCGGTACTGCTGGTCACCCACGACGTGGACGAAGCCGTACGGCTCGCCGACCGGGTCGTGGTACTGCGCGACGGCCTGCTCGCCCGGGACGAAGCCGTCACCGTCGAGAGCCCGCGCGACCCGGCCGATCCCGCCTTCGCCGACCTGCGGCGCCGGCTGCTCGCCGACCTCGGCGTCCACTGACGCCCGCGATCCACCACTGTCCACCGCAGTTCCCCGCGGTTTCCCGCGAACCCCCGCTATCCTCCCGATTTCCCCCGATTCACCCTGACTTCCGACCAACCGAGCCCGCACCACCGGAGTTGACCAGATGACCGTCACCCTCGGCGTCCACGCCAGCAACCCGTCGCTCTACTACCTCGCCCGACTCCCCTACCTGGACGAGGAGCTGGCCCCGCACGGCGAGACCGGCGCCTTCCACCACTACGCGGACGGCACCCGCACCGGCGCGCTGCTCGCCGAGGGCGTCATCGACTTCGGCGGCACCGGTTCCACCCCGCCGATCACCGCGCAGGCGGCCGGCCACGACCTGGTCTACGCGGCCGTCTCCGCACCCCGCCCCGACCACGGCGCCCTCCTGGTGCTGGACTCCGGCCCGGTGCGGACGGTCGCGGACCTCAAGGGTGCCACCGTCGTCCTCGCCGTCGGCTCCTGGCAGACCCACCTGCTCGCCAAGGCCCTGTACGCGCAGGGACTGTCGTACGGCGACGACGTCACCCCGGAGCGCCCGGCGGCCGGCCAGGACCAGGCCCGGCGGCTGCGCGACGGCGAGATCGCCGGCTGGATCGCCCAGGGCGCCGAACTCGCCGCAGCCCGCCGCACCGGGGGGTTCCGCGAGCTGATCCGCACCGGTGACGTCATCACCGACCGTTCGGTGTTCTTCACCCGCCGGGACTTCGCGACCGGCCGCCCCGAGGTGGTCGCCGCGATCGCGACCGCCCTGCGCCGGGCGGACGCCTGGGCGGCCGCCAATCCGGCCGAGGCCGCCGCGATCGCCGCCGAGGAACTGGGCGGCACGGCCGCCGACTGGCAGTCCGCGCTGGTCGCGCTGCCCTGGCGGCTGGAGCCCGCCACCGCCGGGTTCGTCGCCGAACAGCAGGAGGCCGCGGACATCTTCCACGGTGCGGGCTTCATCGACCGGGCACTGACCGTCGCCGACGCCCACCTCCCCGCCCTGGAGGCCCCGGTGGCCGCCGCGCTCGCGAAGGCGGTCTGACCCGTGGCCTCCGAAGTCCTCTGGTACATCATTCCGCGCGAGGGGCACTACCCCTGGGAGCCGGCCGGCCGCCGTCCGGTGGACCTCCGCTACCTCCAGCAACTGGCGGGCAGCGTCGAGCGACTGGGCTACACCGGCGCGCTGCTCGCGACCGACCTGTACGACGTCTGGACGCTCGGCAGCGCGCTCGCGGCCGCCACCACCCCGGCCTTCAAGCCGCTGCTGGCCGTCCACCCGGGGCTGGTCTCACCCACCCTGCTGGCCAAGATGGCACTCAGCTTCGACCACCTGCACGGCGGCCGGCTGCGCTTCAACGTGGTGAACGGCTCGACCGCGCAGCTGCGCGAGTACGGCCTGGACGTCGAGCACGACGACCGCTACCGGCTCAGCGGCGAGTACTGGTCGATCGTCAAGCGCCTCACGGCGGGTGAAGTCTTCGACCACAAGGGCGAGTTCTACGAACTGAAGAACGCGGGCGCGAGCCTGCGCGAGCTGACCCCGGCGCAGCCCGGCGGCATCCCGCTCTGGTTCGGCGGCAGTTCGGCGGCCGGCATCGAGATGGCCGCCGAGCACGTGGACGTCTACCTGACCTGGGGAGAGCCGCCGCACCTGCTCAAGGAGAAGCTGGACCTGGTCCGCGAGCGGGCCGCCGCCCACGGCCGGTCGGTGCGGATCGGGCTGCGGCTGCACCTGATCGTCCGCGACACCGAGGACGAGGCCTGGGCTGCCGCCGACCGGCTGCTGGACGTCACCGGTGAGGCCACCTACGCGCGCCAGCTGGGTGGCGCGAAGGCGGAGGACGGGGTCGGCTGGCAGCGGCAGTTCCGCCAGCACGGCGGGAAGGTGCCGGCGCGGGCCCGGGAGCTGGAGGCCTACCCCAACCTCTGGCCGGGAATGAGCCTGTTCCGCCCCGGGCCCGGTACGGCGGTGGTCGGCTCGACCGCCCAGGTGATCGAGCGCCTGCAGGAGTTCGAGGCGCTGGGTGTCGACACCTTCATCCTCTCGGGCAACCCGCTGCTGGAGGAGGCCCATCGGGTTGCAGAAACGGTTCTGCCCGCTCTGGGCATCAAGCGGCCGCACGCCGGTGGCTGACTGGTGACAGCTGACAAGTGACGGATAACAGATGACGGATGACAGCTGACAGATTTCGAAATCTGTCAGCTGTCATCCGTCGATCGTCGGCTGTCGGCTGTCGGCGTCAGTCGTAGCCATCAGCCGCAGCGATCAGCCTCGGCCGCCGGCCGGCGCCTCCGCCCCGCTCAGCGGCTCAGCCGGTCGATCTCCGCCAGCTCCTCGGCCGTCAGCGGCCCGCCCGCCAGTGCGTCGAGGTTCTGGTCCAGCTGGGCGACGCTGCTCGCACCGATGATCACCGAGACCACCCGCGGGTCCCGCAGCACCCAGCACAGCGCCAGCTGCGCCAGCGTCTGCCCGCGCCGCTCGGCGACCGCGGCCAGCGCCCGCAGCTGCTCCAGCTTCCGCTCGGTCAGGGCCTCCTCGGTGAGGAACTTCCCGACCGACATCCGCGAGCCCGCCGGAACCGCCCCGGACAGGTAGCGGTCGGTCAGCAGCCCCTGGGCCAGCGGCGAGTAGGCGATGAGGCTGCTCTGGGTGTCGCCCACCGCGTCCAGCACGCCGCCGTCCTCCACGTGCCGGTTGAGGATCGAGTACGCCGACTGGTTCATCAGCACCGGCGTCCCCAGCCCGCGCAGGATCGCCACCGCCTCCCGGTGCTGCTCCGCCGGGTAGTTGGAGATCGCCGCGTACAGCGCCCTGCCCGAGCGCACCGCGCTGTCGAGCGCGCCCATCGTCTCCTCGATCGGGGTGTCCGGGTCGTACCGGTGCGAGTAGAAGACGTCGACGTAGTCCAGCCCCATCCGGTCCAGCGACTGGTCGAGGCTGGCCAGCAGGTACTTGCGGCTGCCGCCGTTGCCGTACGGGCCGGGCCACATGTCCCAGCCGGCCTTGGTGGCGATGAACAGCTCGTCCCGGTACGGCCGGAAGTCCTGGGCGAACAGGTAGCCGAAGTTGCGCTCGGCGCTGCCGTACGGCGGGCCGTAGTTGTTCGCCAGGTCGAAGTGCGTGACGCCCCGGTCGAAGGCCCGGCGCAGCACCGCCCGCTGCACGTCCAGCGGCTGGGCGTCACCGAAGTTGTGCCAGAGCCCCAGCGAGACGGCGGGCAGCTGGACGCCGCTGCGGCCGGCCTTCCGATAGGTCATCGAGTCATAGCGGTCATCCGCGGCGAGGTAGCTCATGCCGGACATCCTGCCAGTCCGTCGCGGCGGATCAAGCCTTGCCCCGTTCCGGGCCGGTGCCTATGCTCGCGGAGGATCGCGTGCGTGCGAGGCGAGGGGGAGGCGAGATGGCAGTCCGGACCGTGACCGTGACCGTGACCGCCGCCGCAGCCCGCTGTTGTTGTCGCCGCCACCGCAGCACCGACCGCTGACGCCACCCGCGAGCCCCGCCGCCCGAGCGGCCCACCGCCCGCCCCGTCGGCCGTTCCGCCGGTGCCGCCCGTAGGAGCGCGGCGCCGGACCGCGCACCGGCTCCCCGCGCTCCGCTCTCCGTGCGGCTCACCGAATCCCGGGACGCTCCGGCCCGCCGGTCCCGTCCCGGTCCTGCTCGGCTCGTTCCCATGCTCAGCCCGTACCCGTACCCGTACCCGGCCCCGGCCATGGCCCCGGCCCGACCCCGAGCGCCCAAGGAGACCGCCGTGCGGTTCACCGTCTCGTCCCTCGTCGCCAACGCCCCCGACCCGGTCACCGGCGTCCGGCGCACCCCGCAGCAGAAGCTGCACAACGTCATCGACCAGGCCCTCCTCGCCGAGCAGCTCGGCTACGACGGCTACGGAGTGGGGGAGCGGCACGGTGAGCCGTTCCTCTCCCCGGCGCCGCCCCTGCTGCTGAGCGCCATCGCCGCCCGCACCTCCACCATCCGGCTGTTCACCACGGTGACGGTGCTCAGCGTCCTCGACCCGGTCCGGGTCGCCGAGGACTACGCGATGCTCGACCAACTCTCCGGGGGTCGGTTGGAGTTGATCGTCGGCAAGGGCAACGACCCGCGCCATTTCGGACTGTTCGGCCTCCCCGAGGAGCGCCAGTGGGAGGCGCTCGCGGAGAACTACGGCCTGCTGCGAAGGCTCTGGCGCGAGGAGAAGGTGACCTGGGAGGGCTCGACCCGCCCGCCGCTCACGGACGCCACGGTCTGGCCGCGCCCGCTCCAGGACCCGATCCCGGTGTGGCACGGCAGCGCGACCAGCACGCGGTCCACCGACCTCGCGGCCCGCCACGGCGACCCGCTCTTCTCCGCCAACTCCTTCCATCCGCTGGAGAAGTACCGGACGCTGGTCGAGCACTACCGCGAGCGCTGGGAGCACTACGGGCACGACCCGGCGCGGGCCCGGGTGGGCGCGAGCTTCGGCGGACTGTTCGTCGCCGAGCGCTCGCAGGACGCCGTCGAGGGCTTCCGCCCGTACTGGAACGCACTGTTCGACTCGGCCGCGGGCCGGCACAACAACTCGCCGTTCACCTCGCTGGAGGACGCGCTGGAGCGCGGCTCGGCGCTGGTCGGCAGTCCGCAGCAGGTGATCGAGAAGATCCACCGCTACCACGAGGCCTTCGGCAACGAGGTGGTCGGCATCGGGGTCGACGCCCTCACCGAGGGGGCGCAGCGCGAGCAGTTGGAGCTGTTCGCGAGCGCGGTGGCGCCGGAGATCCGTCGGGCGCTGCCGTAGCGGTCCACGCCCGCCGCGCGCTGCCACGGCAGCCCGGATCTCCCGCCCGCCCGCGCAATGCGCCGTGCACCCCCTACGCGGCGTGACGCCGGCAACCGTGCGTGACGTGACGCGCGCCACCAGGTGCGCCGGAATGCCGTTCGGCGGGGCGGGGGATGACGAACGGTCGAGGGGCCGTGGCCGCCGGGGGGCGGCGCACGGCCCTCAACCGTTCCGCCCGGCGGGGGTCCCGGGGAGCCGCCCGCGCACCCAAGGGTCGGAGCCGGAGCCGGAGCCCCGAGCGCGAGCCCGGGTCGGGTCGGGTCGGTCGGAGTCCGCACTGGCCTTCTGTACCTACTGGTATGTACAGTGTTCCGCATGAGCACCCAGGACCGCCTCATCGAGAGCACCCAGGCCCTCCTCTGGGAGCGCGGCTACGTCGGCACCAGCCCCAAGGCCATCCAGCAGCGCTCCGGCGTCGGCCAGGGCAGCATGTACCACCACTTCGCCGGCAAGCCCGACCTCGCGGCCGCCGCCCTGCGCCGCAGCGCCGAGCAGATGCGCGGCGTCGCCGAGGCCGACCTCGCCGCCCCCGGCAGCGCATACGACCGGATCGCCGCCTACCTGCAGCGCGACCGCGACGTCCTGCGCGGCTGCCGGATCGGCCGGATGGCCCAGGACCCGGACGTGGTCGCCGACCCGCTCCTGCGCGCGCCCGTCGAGGAGACCTTCGACTGGCTGCGCGGCCGGATCGCCGGACTGATCGCCGACGGCCAGGCGGGCGGCGAGTTCGCCCCCGGCCTCGACCCGGCCGACACCGCCGCCGCCGTGGTCGCCGTCGTCCAGGGCGGCTACGTCCTGGCCCGTGCCGCCGACAGCGCCGAGCCGTTCGACCGGGCCGTTCGTGGCGCCCTCGGCCTGCTCGCGGCACACCGCACGGCCTGACCCGCCAAGCCCGCCCGGCCGGTAGTCCGCCTGCCTGCCTGCCGGACCCGTCGAACCCGAGGAGCCCAGCCGTGCACGCGATGCAGTACGAGATCACCCTGCCCGCCGACTACGACATGGGCGTCATCCGCAAGCGCGTCGCCGACAAGGGCCGCCTGCTCGACGCGCACCCGGGCCTCGGCCTCAAGGCCTACCTGGTCCGCGAGCGCGGCCGACAGGGCTCGCCCGTCAACCAGTACGCGCCGTTCTACCTCTGGCGCACCGTCGAAGGCATGAACGGTTTCCTCTGGGGGCCGGGATTCCGCGGCCTGAGCGCCGACTTCGGCCGCCCCGCCGTCCGGCACTGGCTGGGCGCGGGCCTGACCCACGGCGCGCCAGGAACCTCGGCGGCCTCGGCATCGGCCTCGGAGGCAGCGTCGCCAACGGAGGCGGCGTCGTCACCGGAGGGGGCGGCCGGGCCGCCGACCACCGCCACCCGCGAGACCGTACGGCTGCCGGAATCCGCCGACCCGGCCGAGGCCGTCGAGCGGGCGCTCGCCGACCTGCCCACGCACCCGGCCCTGCACACCGCCGCCGTGGCCGTCGACCCGAGCCGCTGGGAGCTGCTCCGCTTCGCCCTCTGGCACGGCCCGGCCCCCGAGGACGAGCCCGGCGTCCGTTACCAGGTGCTGCACCTGTCCCGCCCCGAACTCGACCGGCTGCCGGCCGGCCGCCACTGGTGAAAGGACCCACCGCCCCGATGTCCCCCGCGACCGTTCCCACCGGCACCGACCTCACCCCGGCCCCGACCGACCGCACGGCCGGTTACGCCCTGCTCGCCGAACTCGCGGGTCCCGGCGCCGCCACCACGCTCGGGGGCCTGGACGCCCTCGCCCCCGGCTTCCCCGACTGGATCGTCACCAGCCTCTTCGGCGGTACTTACCAGCGTCCCGGACTCGCCCTGCGCGACCGCCAGATCGCGAACCTGGCCGCGCTCACCGCACTCGGCGGCGTCGAGCCGCAGCTGGCCGACCACGTCCGCTACAGCCGACGGATCGGCCTGACGGAGGCGGAGATCACCGAGGTCATCGTCCACCTCGCGCCGTACGTCGGTCTCCCCAGGGCGCTGGCCGGCCTGCGCGTGGCCACCGCCGCCTTCGCCGACGCCGCGGCCAGGGCCGAGGCCAAGGCCGGGACCGGAACCGGCACCGAGGCCGCGGCGGAGACCGTCGCCGGGAGCGCCACCCCGGAGGCCGACGCATGAGCCGCACCGTCCGCACCGTCCTCGGCGACCTGGACCCCGCCGACCTCGGGGTCACCGACTCCCACGACCACCTCTTCATCCGCAGCCCGCTGCTCCCCGGCCAGGAGCTGGACGATCCGGCCGCCGCCGAGGACGTCCTGCGGACCTACGCCGCCGCCGGTGGCCGTGCCCTCGTCCAGTGGACCCCGCTCGGCCTGGGCCGGGGCGCGGACTCCCTCGCCGCGCTCTCCCGCGCCACCGGCGTCCACGTCGTCGCCGCCACCGGCGCGCACCAGGCGGTCCACTACGCGCCGGGCTTCTTCCCGGACGTCGACGGCGATCCGGCCGAGCGCCCCGGCGCGTACGCCGACCTCGCAGAACGCTTCGTCGCCGAACTCACCACCGGTCTGCCCGGCGCGCCCGAGGGCGTCCGGGCCGGGCTGATCAAGGTCGCGGGCGATCCGGGGCCCGTGAGCCGGCACACCCGGTGGACGATGGCCGCGGCGGCCGAGGCCCACCACGCCACCGGCGCCCCGATCGCCGTCCACCTCGAAGCCGACGGCGCTCCGCTCCGGGTCCTGAACCTGCTGCACGACCGGCACGGGGTCCGGCCCGACCGGATCGTCCTCGGTCACCTCACCCGGCTCCCCGACCGCGCGCTGCACCGTGCCCTGGCCGCCGAGGGGGTCCGGCTCGCCCTGGACAGCCCCTCCCGGTCCGGCCGGTCCGGCGACCACCAGGCCTTCGACGTCATCGCCGACCTGGTCGAGGCGGGCCACGCCGACCAGCTGCTGCTCGGCGCCGACACCACCACCAGGACCGCCCGCGCGGCCGCCGGCCCGGTCGGTCTGCTCGCCGACCTCGCCCCGCGCCTCGCCCGCAGCTACGGCCCGGAACTGCCCGAGTTGCTCCTCGTCACCAACCCGGCCGCCGCCTTCGCCGCCGACTGGCGCACGCCGTAGGCGGGGCCCTCGTCGCCCGCGGGTCCCATCGGCCGCGGCTGCGGCTGCCGGAGCGGGCATTCGGCAGACGGCCGCCGGGCGGGTCTTCTACGGTGCCGGGCATGGTGATGCCGACGCTCCGAACCCTCACGACCGCCGACTGGCCGCTCTGGCGGGACCTCCGTCTCGCGGCCCTGACCGGCGCGCCGGACGCCTTCAAGGCCGGCCTGGCCGACTGGGACCAGGGCGGTGAGGACCGCTGGCACGACCGGCTCCGTCTCCCGGACGCCCTCCACGTCGCGGCCCTCCTGGACGACGACCCGGTCGGCCTGGTCGGCGGACTGCCCGGATCACCGGACGGCGTACGGGAGTTGCGCTCGCTCTGGGTCGCCCCGCGGGCCCGCGGCCGGGGCGTCGCGGACCGTCTCGTCGAGGAGGTCGAGCGCTGGGCCCGAGCCACCGGCGGCACCACGCTGCGCCTCGCCGTGCTCCCCGGCAACCGGGCGGCGCTCGCCCTCTACCGCCGCCACGGCTTCACCCCGCTCGCGGAACCCGGGGACCTGCTCGCCGACGGGGTCGGCCGCGAACTCCTCCTGGCGAAGCCTCTGCGGTGACCGTCGCCGCACCCGGCTCGGTACCGGGGCCGCGACCGGCCCGGCCTTTCGAGGTCGACGGGACGGCCTCGGGACCGCGGGAAGGCGGGAAGGCGGGGCCTGTGCCGCACGGGGGACGGCACAGGCCCCGCCTTCCCGAGGTCGAGCGGTCTGGCAGGTCGGCGGGTCGGCGGGTCGACCGGCGTCACATGTGGGTGCCGCCGTCGATGCGGAGCTCGGTGCCGGTGACGAAGGCGCCGTCGTCGGAGGCGAGCATGGCGATCACACCGGCCACCGTCTCCGGGCCGGCGAAGCCCTGGCCGAGCGCGGGGGAGAGCTTGGCCAGCAGGCCGAGGTCGGCGTCGGCGGGCAGGCCCGGGTTGTGGGTCATGCCGCTGTCGATGCTGCCCGGTGCGACGCAGACCGCGCGCAGGCCCTGCTTCGAGTACTCCGAGGCGATGGCGTGGGTGAAGGACTGGATGCCGCCCTTGGTCGCGGCGTACGCGGCCATGTAGGGGTGGGCGAAGCTCGCGGAGGTGGAGCTGAAGTTGACCACCACGCCCTTGCCGCCGGCGAGCAGCGTGGGGAGCGCCTCGCGGGTCATCAGGAAGGTGCCGGTCAGGTTCACCGCGAGGAGCCTGTTCCAGAACTCCAGGCTGGTCTCGTGGGTGTGCGAGGAGCGGAGGATGCCGGCCGCGTTGACCAGCACGTCCAGGCCGCCCAGGCCGGCGATCGCCTCGGCCACGCCCGCGACGACGGCCGCCTCGTCCGCGATGTCCAGCACCTGGACGGTGAGGCGGTCCGCGGTTCCCTCGGCGGTGGCGCGGTCCAGGGTCTTCTTCAGGCCGTCCTCGTTGACGTCGACGGCGACGACCTTCCCGCCCTCGGCGAGGATCCGGTGCACGGTGGCCTGGCCGATGCCCGAGCCGCCGCCGGTGATCAGGACGTACCGTCCGCTGAAGCGCTCCATGGTGGTACTCCGTTCGTTCGTGGTCTCTCGACCTCAATAGGCACGTTACGCCTAGATGGCACGTTGTGCCAACAAGTCCATTCGTGCCGATCCGTCGTGACGTGCCGCCTTGGCATCCGCCCGCGTAGGCTGACCCCGTGACCGGACGCCCGACCCTGACCCAGCGCCGCCGTGAGGCCACCCGGCTGGAGATCGCCCGTACCGCCGCCGCGCTCTTCGCCGAGCGGGGCACGGACGCGACCACCGCCGAGGAGATCGCCCTCGCCGCGGGCATCTCGCTGCGCACCTTCTACCGGTACTTCTCGGTCAAGGAGGACGCCGTCGCTCCGCTGCTCGCGGCGGGCGGGCAGGAGTGGGTGGAGCTCTTCACGGCCAGCCCCGCGGACCTGCCGCTGCGCGAGGCGCTGGAGCGTGCGGCGGTCGCGTCGCTGACCCCGGCCGACGAGGCGCGGGTCGAGATGATGCAGTGGGCCCGCGGTCTGCTGCGCGACCCCAAGCTGAACGCCACCTGGCAGCGCGTCCACGCCGACTCGGAGGAGCGGCTGCGGGCCGCCCTCGCCGAGCGCTGCCCGGACGGCACCGACCCGCTGGAGATCCGGTTGGCGGCCGCCGCCGCGACCGCGGCGATCCGGGTGGCCCTGGAGCAGTGGGCCGCCTCCGAGGCGCCCCTCGCCGGTCCGGGCTCCCCGCAGGACCTCGGCGCTCGCTGCATGCGCGAGCTCACGGAGGGGCTGCGGCTGTGGGGGCGGGTCGGCTGAGCCCGGGGCCGGCCGTCGACCGGCCGGTGGCGGCCGACAGCGGACAGTGGGCAGTCGACAGTCGACAGTCGACAGATTTCAGATGACAACTTTCGAAATCTGTTATCTGAAAGTTGTCATCCGTTCGCCCGGCTCCCCGTAACCTCCCAGCCGCGGTCGGCTTTCTCCCAGCTGGCGTTAGGGTTGATCCTCGCGCCCCGGCAGGGGGAACCGGGGTGACCTCCTCGGATGTCCCCAGCGGAGGGGACTGGAGTTCGAGGCGTGGGAGCAAGCAGGACATGGGTCTGACGAGCCACAAGGTGCTGGCGCTGACCGCACTGATCGCGGTCGTGATGATGGTCGGCACGGTCTGGCTGTGGCCCAGACTCGCGAAGAAGACCTGGCGGGCGGTGCTCGGCCGGATCGGCGCACTGCTCGCCACCCAGCTCACGGTGCTCGCCGCGCTCGGCCTGGTCGCCAACAACTACTTCGCCTTCTACAGCAGTTGGGACGACCTGCTGGGCATCGGCGACACCGGCCCGGTGGTCATCCACAACAAGGCGGACGCCTCCGGCCGGCTGATGGTGGAGACGATGGGCCAGGCCGCGGTCAAGGGCGGCGGCGCGATGGGCCGCGAGCCCGCCCAGTCCGGCGAGATCCGCAAGATCAGGATCGACGGCGCGGTCAGCCGGCTGTCCACCGAGGGCTACGTCTACCTGCCGCCGCAGTACTTCCAGCCGGAGTACGCCCAGAAGCAGTTCCCGGCCGTGATCGTCAGCACCGGATTCCCAGGAATCGCCGAGAATCTGATCACCCGCTTCAACTACCCGGGTGCGGCGCTCAAGCTGCTGCAGGAAGGGCGGATGCAGCCGACCGTCATGGTCCTGGTGCGCCCATCGCCCGCGCTGCCCCAGGACACCGAGTGCGAGGACGTCCCGAACGGCCCGCAGTCCGACACCTACTTCACCAAGGACGTGCCCTCGGCGATCCAGGCCAGCTACCGGGTCTCCTCCGACCCGCAGGCCTGGGCCTTCATGGGCAACTCGACCGGCGGCTACTGCGCGCTCAAGCTGGCCATGCGTCACCCGGACGTCTTTCCGACCGCCGTCGCCCTCTCCGCCTACTACGACGCGGCCGACGACCCCACCACGGGCGACCTCTTCGGCGGCAGCAAGCAGCGCCGCGACGAGGCCAACCTGATGTGGCGGCTGAAGAACCTGCCGCAGCCGAAGGTGTCCGTGCTGCTGGCCGGCACCAAGAAGGGCGACGGCAGCTACCGGCAGGAGACCGAGGCCTTCGTCGACGCGGTGCAGAGTCCGATGAAGGTCTCGTACAGCATGCTGGAGAACGGCGGCCACAACTTCGAGACCTGGAGCGCCCTGCTGCCCTCCTCGCTGGAGTGGCTGTCCCAGCACCTCAAGGTGCCGAACCAGACCGTATGAAGCGACCCGGCCGTACCTGACCGGCCGTACCTGAACGCCTGAACGACCGAACCCCCGGAGCCGCGGCCCCGGGGGTTCGATCGTTCAGGTCGGCCAGGTTGTTCGGGTCGGCCGGGCCGTTCAGGAACCGTACGGCTCCCGCCCGGCGGTCCCGCCG
The DNA here is from genome assembly GCF_042798815.1 of Kitasatospora sp. NPDC057738. Taxonomy (NCBI): domain Bacteria; kingdom Bacillati; phylum Actinomycetota; class Actinomycetes; order Kitasatosporales; family Streptomycetaceae; genus Kitasatospora; species Kitasatospora sp. NPDC057738. The sequence goes on from NZ_JBHVJT010000026.1 coordinate 32,785, forward strand.
CTCAGGCCACCCGCTCCAGCGTCCCGGTGTGCAGCTGGCCGACCCGGCCGCCCTCGCCCTCGAAGGTCCAGAAGGCCCGCACGGTCAGCTTGCCGAGGTCCATCACGTGGCTGACGGTGATCCCGCTCTGCTCCGTCCAGCTGATGAAGTAGATCTCCGGCGCGACCTCGGCGACGTGCAGCCGCACGTCCTCCCACTGGCCCGCGGACTCGCCGAGGCCCTCCCAGCGCAGCCGCGTGCCGTCGGCCGAGTAGGTGTTGCGGAAGGCCGCGCCGTTGTCGACCCGGAAGAGGTAGGTGCGGCCGGCGAAGGCGGGCAGGGGCGCGGTCATGGTGGGGCGGGTCCTCGTCTCTGTCAGGTCGTGGCGAGCGTCCGGTCGGGCTCGCCGCTCTTGTGCACGGCGGATGATGTCAGGCTTCCAATTTATCCGACCGGGCGCACTCGGTCAGGCACTCGCCACGGTACGGTCCGCCACGGCGCGGCCGCGCGTGTGCGGCCGGGGCCGGGCCCGGTTCGGGGGCTCCCCGGTCGACGTGGCGGCTCCCGGCGCCGGAGACTGATCAACTCGACTGCCAAACAGGGTCGTTGATCGACACCACGGTGAGCTGCGCCCTCGCGGACCCCGCCGCCGGGACGTCCACTCCGGCCCCGGCCCCGACGACGAGCCCGACCACCACCCGAGCACCCCGGCGCTGTCCTCCCCGGTCGTCGAAGAGGCGCTGATCTGGTCGGACGAGTTCAACGGCGCGATCAGCTGGGGCCGGCGCAACGCGAAGTACTGCACCGACGAGACCGCCGTCGCGAAGGACCGGCGGGTGGCCATCGGGACCGATCGCGGCGCCAACTCGTAGGACCGGGTCCATCCCTCAGGCCAAGCCATCCCTCAGGCCAAGCCATCCCTCCGGACCTGGCCACCGCCGGGACGGTTCCGCCGGCCGGACCGGCCTCGCCGGCGGAACCGCGCGACTCAGGAACCGGCAGCCGCCTCGACCACCCTGATGTCGAACGGCTGCCGGTTGTTGCCGTCGTTCCGGTCGTCCGCGCTGCGCACCGTGACCGAGCCGCCGCTCAGTCTGCCCACCGGCAGTTCCGGGTCGAGCCGGACCGGGATGAGGGCGGTCGCGCTGCGCGCCTCCCGCAGTCCGGCCCCGAAGACGCACCGCACGACGCGGCCGTGGCCTGTCACCCGGCAGTCGGACGGGAAGTACGGGCCCTCCGGGCTCACGCCCTCCGGCAGGGTGATCACGACCGTGAACGGGGAGGCGGTGGTGTCCGGGCCCCCGTTGCCGACGAAGGCGTGGATGGTGGTGGTGCCGCCGGGCGTGGCCGGGTCCGGGTCGATCCGGACCACCTCCAGGTCGGAGTCGGACGTTCGGGCGGCGGCGGGTGCGGGCAGCGTGGAGGCTCCGGCCGCCTCCGAGCCGGTGCCGGTTCCGGTACCGGAAGCGGCCGTCCCGGCCCCGGGCTTGGCCGGTGCCGGCAGGGTGGAGGCGCCGGTCGTCACCGGCGCAGGCAGGATGGACGCCTCGGGCGCGCCCGTCGCGACGACCTCCACCGCGGGCCGGGGCTCGGGGCGCAGCAGCGCCCAGGACGGGTCGGTGGCCAGTACTGTCACCGCGCACCCCGCCGCCACGGCCGCGACCAGCCCGGCCCCGCCGAACCCCCTGCCTCCCGCGGCACGCCGACCGGCGCCCAACAGGCCGGCACTCCGCAGGCCGCGTCCCCGCAGGCCACGTCCTCCCAGGCGGCGGCCCCGCAGGCCGCCGCCCGCCGCGCCACCGTCCGCCGCGACGTCACCCGCCGCGCCACCGTCCGGCACGTCGCCACCCCGTACCCCACCGCCACCGCCCTGAACGGCGCTCCGCACGTCCCGGTGCTGCTGCTCCATCCCCGCTCACCCTGTCCTCGCGTCCCGGCCGCCCGCGCCGTTGCGGGCCGCGTCGGCACCAGGGTGGCGGAGCCGCCGCCGGAGCCCGGCGGCAACCCGCCCGGTGTCCGCTCGAACGGATGACGCGGCACGCCGCTCCGACCGGGTCGGCCGGCAATGGTGGTTGACGTGCCGTCAGGGTGCGAGGACCTGCCCCAGCCGGGTCGCGATCTGGTGCATCACCGGTACCAGCGAGGCGGCCCCGGCCTGCTCCTCCAGGGCCCGGATGCGGGCCTCCGGTCCGGAGACGGAGAGGGCGGTGGGCGTCGGCGCGCCGGGGACGGCGAGCGCGATGCACCGGACGCCGATCTCCTGCTCCTGGTCGTCGACCACGTAGCCGCGCTCGCGCGCCTCGGCGAGCTGGCGCATCAGCTCCTGCGGGTCGGTGACCGTGTACTCGGTGTGGGCGGGCAGGGGGTTGGGGCCGAGGACGGCGCGGGCCTCGTCCTCGGGCAGCTGGGCGAGCAGCGCCTTGCCGACGCCGGTGCAGTGCGGCTGCACCCGTCGGCCGACCTCGGTGAACATCCGCATCGAGCGGCGCGACTGCACCTGTCCGACGTACACCACCTCGCCGCCCTCCAGCACCGCCAGGTTGGCGGTCTCGCCGGTGGCCTCCATGAGCTCGGCCAGGTACGGGCGGGCCCAGCTGCCGAGCAGCCGGCCGGCGGTTTCGCCCAGGCGGATCAGTCGGGGGCCGAGGGTGTAGCGACGCGCGGTGTCCTGGCGGACATAGCCCTGCTGGACGAGGGTACGAACCAGTCGGTGGATCGTCGGCATCGGGAGGCCGGAACTGGTGGAGAGTTCGCTGAGTGTGGCCACGCCCCCGGAGTCGGCCAGCGCCTCCAGGAGTTGGAAGGCGCGCTCGACGGACTGCACGCCGCCGCTCGCGCGCTCGGTGCCTGTCGTCGATGCTGGGTCGGGGGTCGCAACCACCGGCGTTTCCTTCACTGTCGGGGGGAGGAGTAGAGTCCCGGCGACCTCTTCAACAAACCGTTGAAATTCTGTATCGCGGAAACTAGTCTCCACTTTACAGAATCGAACTCGCCGACAGGCGGGTTCCGATCGAGGAAGTTCCCCGGGGAAGTTCCTACCGGAGCTCCCTTCGCCAGGCTCAACCGTCTTAGGAGTGTCCTGCTCATGGCCGCAGATCAAGGGCCCCTCGGCGCCTCCCCCGCCGCTCCGGTCGTCACTGTCGCCGGTCCGCGCGTCCACCGGGCGGGGGAGGTGCTCACCCCGGAGGCGATCGCCTTCGTCGCCGGGCTCCATCGCGCCTTCGAGGGGCGCCGGCAGGAGCTGCTGGCCGGGCGCAAGGCCCGCCGTTCCGAGATCGCCGCCGCCGGCACGCTGGACTTCCTCCCCGGGACCGCCGGGATCCGGGCCGCGGACTGGAAGGTCGCCGAGGCGCCGCGCGCCCTCCAGGACCGCCGGGTCGAGATCACCGGCCCGACCGACCGCAAGATGGTCGTCAACGCGCTCAACTCCGGGGCGCGGATCTGGCTCGCGGACTTCGAGGACGCCACCTCTCCGACCTGGGAGAACGTGGTCGGCGGCCAGGTCAACCTGATCGACGCCTTCGAGGGCCGGATCGACTTCACCAGCACGGCCGGCAAGGCCTACACCCTCAAGCCCGCCGCCGAGCTCGCCACCGTCGTCGTCCGCCCGCGCGGCTGGCACCTGGACGAGAACCACCTGCTGGTCGACGGCACCCCGGTGGCCGGTGGGTTCGTCGACTTCGGGCTCTACTTCTTCCACAACGCCGCCCGGCTGCTGGCCAGGGGCGCCGAGGACCCCAACTCCGGCCCGTACTTCTACCTGCCGAAGACCGAGAGCCACCTCGAAGCCCGCCTGTGGAACGACGTGTTCACCCACGCCCAGGCCGAACTCGGCATCCCGTACGGCACGATCCGGGCGACCGTGCTGATCGAGACCATCACGGCCGCGTTCGAGATGGACGAGATCCTCTACGAGCTGCGCGACCACGCGGCCGGCCTCAACGCCGGGCGCTGGGACTACCTGTTCTCGATCGTCAAGAACTTCCGCGACGCCGGCGAGCACTACATCCTGCCGGACCGCAACAGCGTCACCATGGCCTCGCCCTTCATGGCCGCCTACACCCGGCTGCTGGTGCAGACCTGCCACCGGCGCGGCGCCCACGCGATCGGGGGCATGGCCGCGTTCATCCCGAGCCGCCGCGACCCGGAGGTCAACGCCTCCGCACTGGAGAAGGTCAAGGCCGACAAGGACCGCGAGGCCGGCAACGGCTTCGACGGCTCCTGGGTCGCCCACCCCGACCTGGTGCCGGTCGCCCGGGCCTCCTTCGACGCGGTGCTCGGCGAGCGGCCCCACCAGAAGGACAACCCCGGCCCGGCCGAGCCGGTGACCGCCGCCCAGCTGCTCGACATCGCCGGCGCCGGCGGCACCTGCACCCGTGCGGGGCTGCACAACGCCGTCCAGGTCGGGATCCGCTACATCGAGGCCTGGCTGCGCGGCCTCGGGGCCGTCGGCATCTTCAACATGATGGAGGACGCCGCCACCGCCGAGATCTCCCGCTCGCAGATCTGGCAGTGGATCCACAACGGGGTCGTGCTGTCCGACACCGGCGAGAAGACCACCGCCGAGCTGGTCCGCACCCTGGTCGCCGCGGAGCTGGCCGAACTCCTCACCGAGCTGGGCGAGGAGGCCTACAATGCCGGCCGCTGGCGCGAGGCCGCCGAGCTCTTCGAACAGGTCGCCCTGGCCGAGGAGTTCGTGGACTTCCTGACCCTCCCCGCGCTGCCCCTGCTGGGCTGATCCCCGCCCACCCGCCGGTGCCACCGCCGCCGTCCGCCGGGACGCGGCACTCCGGCGGTCCACCGCTCCGTTCCGTACGGCGACGAATCCACCTGTCCTCTCGTCGCCGTACGGAACGGTCCGTTCCACGCAAGGAGTTCACCCATGGCGCGCATGTTCTTCAACGGCCAGGCGATGACCGGCGGCCCCTTCCACAGCAAGGTCGCCGACTCGCTGCTCGGGCCGGCCAGGACCGCCCCCGGCTACCGGTTCTTCTCCATCGACCACAGCGGCGGGACGGACGTCTGCCCGGGGCTGCTGGCGGACCCGGAGGCGGGCACCGCGATCGAGGGCGAGCTGTACGACATCCCGCTGGAGCGACTGCGCGACGTCATCCTGCCGGGCGAGCCGCGCGAACTGGAGCTGGGCGTGATCGAGTTGGAGGACGGCTCGGCCTGCCTGTCGATGCTGCTGGCCCGCGGCGAGGTCGAGCGCGGGGTGCACCGCGAGATCACCCACCACGGCGGCTGGCGCGCCTACCTCAGGACGATCGGGCGCGAGGCCTGACGGGCGGACGGCCCGTGCCGGCCGGGATGGATGACGGATGACAGCTGACAACTTTCATCATCTGTCATCTGTCATCCGTTCGCTGAAAGCCGTTCGCCGGAAGCCCTCAGCCCCCCGCCGCGAGGTGCGGGCGCCCCGCCACCATCGCGTCGCCCAGCCGGCTGCGCCGGTACAGCACGCTGCGGCCGAGCCGGTTGCGCTCCAGCAGCCCGGCCGCCGCGAGCGCGCCCAGGTGCCGGCTGACCGCACCCGGGGTGACCCCGAGCCGGTGCGCCAGCTCCGTCGTGCTGGCCGGGGTCTCCAGCAGTGCCAGCAGCCTGGCCCTGGGGGCGCCGATCAGTCCGGCCAGCGGCCCGTCGGCCACCGCCCCGGCCTCGGCGCCGGCGGGCCCCAGGCCCTCGGCCATCGTCGCCTTGCCGCGCGCCGGGTAGCAGACCAGCGGCGGCCCCGCCTGAGTGACATCGGTCTGCGCCCCGAGCCCGAACAGCGTCGGGATCAGCACCAATCCGCGCCCGGCGACCTTCACCGTGGTGCCCACCGCCTTCACCGCCGGGTGCGGGTCGACGAGCCGCAGCACCCCGGCGTGCCAGCTCAGCCTGGCGTCGAGGTCCGCGAACAGTCCGTCCGCCCCGTGCTCCGAGAGCATCCGTCCCCGGTAGGCGATGTCCGCCTCCAGCACGGAGCGGGCGCGCGGCCACCAGGCGGGGACGAGGCAGCGCGTCCAGTACGCGTCCAGCGCCTCGGCCGTCCGGGCGGCCAGCGCCGCCGGGTCGTCGATCAGCCCGGCCAGCACCGGCGGCAGCGGGCTGGGTCTCCCGCCGCCCCGGTAGGCCTCCAGCACGTCGGCCCGCACCACCTCCGGCGGGGTGGCCGCCAGCCGCGCCAACTCGGCCGAGAAGTCCGGACGGGGGCCGAGCGGACGCGGCGTGAGGAAGTCGGGCACGAAGCCGACCGGCGCGATCATCGACTCCAGCAGTGCGGTGTCCAGCGTCTCGTAGCGGTCCTGCCAGCCGGCGATCCACGGCTGCTGCTCCGGGTAGCGCAGGGGCCAGTGGCGGGCGCGCAGGCTCAACACCGCCTCCTGCAGGGCGGAGTAGCCGAACCAGGTGGCGGCGAGGTCGTCGACGCCCAGATGGAACTCGAACATTGACCGTAACGGTAAAAGAGTTCCGCCGCCGGGGGAAGCCCGCTGTCCTACTGCCATGACCTCTGCCGCGGTGCTTCCCTCCGCCGTCCGACGGCTGCTGCCGGCCGACCCCCTGCTGCGCAGGCTCGCCCTGATGAGCCTGGTGAACACCGTCGGCAACGGTCTGTTCGTGACCGTCGGCGTGCTGTTCCTGACCCGCTCCGTCGGCCTGACCCCGGGCCGGATCGCGCTCGGGCTGAGCGCGGCCGGCGTCTGCGGGGTGTTCGCCGGGCTGCCGATGGGCCGGCTCGCCGACCGGGTCGGCAGCAAGCGGCTGCTGATGGTGGTCGGGCCGCTGGAGGCGCTCGCCGTGCTCGGCTACGCGTTCGTGCACTCCTTCGCCGCCTTCGTCGCCCTGGCCTGTGCGGCCACGGTGCTGGAGCGCGGCGCGGCGGCGGTGCGCAGCGCCCTGATCGCCCGGACGCTGCCGGCCGAGAGCCAGGTGCGTTCACGGTCGCTGCTGCGCTCGGTGATGAACGCGGGGCTGGTGGTCGGGTCCGGCGGCGCGGCGCTGGCGCTGCAGTCCGACAGCTACGCCGGGTACGTCACCGTGATGGTCCTGGACGCCGCGAGCTTCCTGGGCGCGACGGCGCTGCTGGCCGGCCTCCCCGTCCGGGACCTGACGGTCGGCCGGGACGGTGACCCGGAGGCCGGCGCGGGGCGGCGGACGGTGCTGCGCGACCGCCGCTACCTGCTGGTCACCGTGCTGCACGCGCTGCTGGAGCTCCAACTACCGGTGCTCACCGTGGGGATCCCGCTGTGGGTCGTGCTCGCGACGGACGCGCCGGCGGCGGTGGTCGCGGCGGTCAGCGTGGTCAACTGCCTGCTGGTGGTGGTGTTCCAGGTCCGGGCGAGCCGGGATGTGGACGGCGTTCCGTCGGCGGCCCGGGCCTGCGCCCGGGGCGGCCTGCTGCTGGCGGGCGGTTGCCTGCTCTACGCGGCGGCGCAGTCGGGCCCGGCCGCGGTCGCCACCGCGGCGATCCTGGTCGGCGCCCTGGTGCACAGCCTCGGCGAGCTGCTCACCTCGGCGGGCGGTTGGACGCTGAGCCTGGACCTGGCCGATCCGCGTTCCCACGGCGAGTACCAGGGCGTGTTCATGAGCGGCCAGGCGGCGGCCCACGTGATCGGCCCGCTGGTGATCAGCCTGACCGTGGTCGACCACGGCGTGGTCGGCTGGGCCGTCCTGGCCGGTGTGTTCGTCCTCGCGGGCGCCGCTCTCCCGGCCGCCGTCCGGCACGCGGAGCAACCGGCCGCCGCCCGCTGACCACGAGCCCTGGTCAACCGGCCCGGGCCCACGGCCCCCGGTCCGCGGCCCCGGTCAACGGCCCCCGGTCCACGGGCCCGGTCGAACGGCCCCCGAACCGCGGCCCCCGATCGTCCGGCCCGCTTCCCACGGGGGTGGGAGCGGGCCGGAGGCACGCCGCGGGGCCAGGGCCCCTCCCGGGGGTCCGGGGCGCGGTTCCTCCCCCCCCTCTTCTTGTTTTGGCTCCGTGGAGGCACTCCCCCTCGGGGTCCCCTCGTCCATGGGGTGGGGCTAA
>NZ_JBHVJT010000026.1:40781-100091 GCF_042798815.1 Kitasatospora sp. NPDC057738
TCCTTTTGCCGAGGTGGGTGGGAGTGGCCGGGGGCCCCTCATCTTCCCTTCTTCTTCTCTTTGTTTGTTGCCCTCCGGTCCGCACACCCGTCGGGGTGTGCGGAGTCCGGGGGCGCACCGTCCCTGGGCGCTCCCGGAGTCAGGGGTGGGCGTCAGAGCGGCCGGGCCGCCAGTTCGCGGGCGGCGCGGGCGCAGTCGCGCGCGATCCGGTCCTCGTCGACGGTGGCCAGGCGCCCCTTCTCGACCACCGCGTTGCCGTTGACGAACAGCACCGACAGCGGCGGGAGCGCCCCGAAGGTGAGCGCGGCGACCGGGTCGGCGATGGACGAGTGCATGATCCCGTCGATCTTCCACAGCGCCAGGTCGGCGAGCTTGCCGGCCTCGATCGAGCCGATCTCGTGCTGTCGGCCGAGCACCCGGGCGCCGCCCATGGTGCCCAGGCGCAGCGCCTGCCGCCCGGTCAGTGCGGTGGGGGAGCCGTGCAGGCGGTTGATCAGCAGCGCGTTGCGCAGCTCCGTGCCCAGCTCGCCGGATTCGTTGGAGGCGGTGCCGTCGACGCCGAGCCCGACCGGGACGCCGGCCCGGAGCATGTCGGGCACCCGGGCGATGCCGGCCGCCAGGCGGGCGTTGGAGGACGGGCAGTGGGCGACGCCGGTGCCGGTCTCGGCGAACTTGGCGATGTCGGAGTCGTTCATGTGCACGCAGTGCGCCATCCAGACGTCCTCGCCGAGCCAGCCCACCGACTCGAAGTAGTCGGTCGGCCCCATGCCGAACAGCTCCTTGCAGAACTGTTCCTCCTCGGCCGTCTCCGAGCCGTGGGTGTGCAGCCGGACGCCCTTGCGGCGGGCGAGTTCGGCGGACCGGCGGAGCAGGTCGGTGGAGACGGAGAAGGGGGAGCAGGGCGCGATGGCGATGTGCAGCATCGAGCCGAAGGAGGGGTCGTGGTACCGGTCCACGGCGGCCTCGGAGGCGGTCAGGATGTCGTCCAGCTCCTCGACCGCGTGGTCCGGCGGCAGCCCGCCGTCCTTCTGGGAGCGGTCCATCGAGCCGCGCAGCGCGGTGAAGCGCAGGCCGAGTTCCCGGACGGCCTCGATGGAGGCGCCGAGGACGTCGCCGCCACCCTTCGGGAAGACGTAGTGGTGGTCGGAGGCCGTGGTGCAGCCGGACTTGAGCAGTGCGGCGGCGGAGCCCTGGGCGGCGGCGTGCACGAGCTTCTCGTCGATCCGGGCCCAGGTCGGATAGAGGGCGACCAGCCAGTCGAACAGGATGTGGTCCTGGGCCAGGCCGCGGGTGATCCACTGGTAGAAGTGGTGGTGGGTGTTGACCAGGCCGGGGGTGATCAGGTGGCCCTCGCCGTTGATCCGGCGCACCACGTTGTCCAGCCACGCGGGGGCGGGGCCGTCGCCCACCGTCTCGATGGTGTTGCCGAGGACGACCACGTGGCCGCGGGCGTACTCGGTGTCGTTCGCGTCCACGGTGGCGATCGCGGCGTTCTCGATCACGATCCGCTGGTCGGCGGGCGGGGGCTGGACTGCCATGGTGTGACTCCTTGGGGGAGGGCCGGGGAAGGGCCGGGGGAGGGCGCGCACCGCACGGTGCACGCCCCGCCCGGGCCGGTCAGGACGGTGTCGCCGTCGGTGCCGTCGGTGCCGTCGGTACCGTCGCGCCGGGGGCCTGGCCGGACCCGGACCGGCGGGCGGCTCCGACGTGGTGGAAGAGCAGGTTGAGCAGGACGGCCATCACGCAGCCGGCCGAGATCCCCGAGTGCATCAGGGTCCGGACGGCCTCCGGGAAGGAGTCGTAGAACGTCGGTACGGCGATCGGGATGATGCCGACACCGAGCGAGACCGACACCAGGATGGTGTGCGAGCCGGACTCCATGCCGGCCTCCGCGAGGGTGCGGATGCCGCTGGCCGCGACCGTGCCGAAGAGCACGATCCCGGCGCCGCCGAGGACGGGCTGCGGAACCAGGGAGACGACCGAGCCCAGCACGGGGAACAGCCCCAGCAGGACCAGGATGCCTCCGCCGGCCGCGACCACGAAGCGGCTGCGGATCTTCGTCAGCGCCACCAGCCCGATGTTCTGGGCGAAGGCGCTGGCGGCGAAGCCGTTGAGGACGGGACTGAGCGCTGTGGCCAGCCCGTCGGCCCGCAGGCCGGCGGCGAGGGTGGGTTCGTCCGCCTCGCGGTCGACGATCCTGCCGAGGGCGAGCATGTCGGCGGTGGACTCGGTCATCGCGACCACCATGACGATGCACATCGAGACGATCGCGGCGGCGTCGAACACGGGCGCGCCGAAGTGGAACGGCGAGGGGAGCGCGAAGACCTTCGCGTCCCGGACCGCGCCGAAGTCGGCCAGCCCCAGCGGGAAGGCGATCAGGGTGCCGAGCGCCAGACCGATGAGCAGGGACAGCTGCTGCCAGAAACCGCGCAGCAGCCGGTTGCAGAGCACCACCGCGACGAGGGTGATCGCGGCGAGGCCGACGGCCCGCGTGGAGCCGTACCCGGGGGCGCCCGGCGAGCCGCCGCGCGCCCAGTTGACCGCCACCGGAAGCAGGGACACCCCGATGAGGGTGATCACGGTGCCCTGGACGACCGGGGGGAAGAACCGGATGAGCTTGCAGAAGTACGGTGCCGCGAGGAAGCACAGCAGCCCCGCGACGATCACCGCTCCGAAGATCACCGGGAGGGCGTCCTTCGGTCCCCCCGTCTTCTCGATGGAGCCCTTCGCTATGGCGATCATGGGCGCGACCCCGGCGAAGGAGACGCCGTTCACGAACGGCAGCCGCGCGCCGATCCGCCAGATGCCGAGCGTCTGGAGGAGGGTGGCCAGTCCGGCGGTGAACAGGCTGGCCGAGATGAGCAGGGCGAGTTCGGCGGGGGAGAGCCCGACGCCGGCGCCGACGATGAGCGGGGGTGCGACGACTCCCGCGTACATCGCGGCGACGTGCTGCAGTCCGGTGGAGAACAGCTTCACCGGGGGCAGCAACTCGTCCACGGGGTGGGTCCCGGGTCGGGGCGGCCCGCCGGGGAGGTGGTCCGCCGCGCCGTCCGGGCCGTGCGTTCCCGCCGAGGTGGAACCGCCGTCTGTACTGCTGGTGCTGCTGGGTGCCATGTCGAGCCCCTCTTGTGCCCGTGGCTCCCGGCGCGCCCGTGGCGCTGGAGTGCGGCTGGTGCTGATGTGACCGAGGACGGGACGGCGGTGCGAGGATCCCTCGGCCGGCCTCTCCAGTGCCCCGGGCCGGCCGCCGCGAGGCAGGCACGAACTCCGGTGGGTGGGGGGTGGGGGTGGAGAAACCGCTGGTGCGGACGGAACCGCTGGAGCGGATGGAACGGCTGGTGCGGGTCGAACGGCTGGTGCGGGTGGCACCGCGGGAGCGGTTGCCGTGGATGGAGCGGTCCGCCCGCACCCGACCGGTCCGTGGGGGCCGGAGGGTGCGGCGATTTCCGGGCGGCGTCCACCGGGTGGGGGAGGTCAGGCGACCGGGATGACCGGGACGACGCCCTCGCGGTGCACGGTGCCCTCGATCAGGCCGTACATGCGGTCCGCGGCGAAGTAGACCTCGTTGTCGTTCTTGAGGCCGAACGGTTCCAGGTCGACCAGGAAGTGGTGCTTGTTCGGCAGTTCGAGGCGGACCTCGTCCACCTCGGCGCGGTTGTCGAGGACCCGGGTGCCCATCGCGTGCAGGGTCTGCTGCAGCGAGTAGGAGTAGGTCTCGGCGAAAGCCTCCAGCAGGTGCCGCCTCACCCGGGTGTAGGAGCGGTTCCAGTGGGGCTGGGCCTCGCCGTCCTTCCCGCTGTAGCCGAACTTCCAGCGGGCGGTGACCTGGGTGGCGAGGATGCGGTCGTACGCCTCCTGGAGGGTGGTGTAGCCGTCCTTGATGTAGCCCCAGAACTCCGAGTTGGTGGAGTTCATGACGACGAGGTCCTTCAGGCCGGAGACGACCTGGACGGACTCCCCGTCGTAGACGATCTCGCTGGTGCGGACCTCCTGGCCGCTGCGGACGAAGGAGTGGCCCACCTCCTCCGAGCCGATGAAGCGGGCCGAGCTGTCCGGCGTCCTGATCCGGTCCCAGGCGTACTCCTCGATCCGGATCCGGGCGCTGTGCACGACGCCGCGCTCGGTGTCGTCGACGAAGTGGCGTGCCAGGAGGATGCCGAACGCCTCGGCCGACTCGATGCCGTGCTCCTTGGCGAAGGCGTAGACGGTGTTCTTGGTGGTGTCGGTGGGGAGGCAGTTGGCGTTGGACCCGGTGAGGTGGACGTCCTCGAACTCGCCGCGGAGCGAGACCGAGACGTTCAGGTCCTTGATCTCGTGCCGGGAGGAGTCGCGGTGGATCCGGACGATGCGGTTCTCCGCCTTGCCGTACTGGTTCTGACCGAGCACGTGGGCCATGACGTGGCTCCTAAGCTTTTCAAGGTCGGTCCACTAGCTTCCGCGGTAGACCGAGTATCCGAACGGGTTGAGCAGCAGCGGCACGTGGTAGTGGTGCTGTTCGGGCGCGACCGTGAAGACGATCGAGACCTCGGGGAAGAACGGCGGTTCGGCGGACTTGAGCGCGTGGTACGCGCCGGTGCCGAAGAGCAGCCGGACGACCGAGCCCGCCTCCACGGCCGGCAGGTCCGCGACCCGGCCGTCGGAGTCCGTGGCGGAGGTGCCGAGCACCTGCCAGCCACCCTCGGTGTGCAGTGCGAGCTCGACCGGGACGCCTTCGGCCGGTCGGCCGAGGCTGGTGTCGAGCACGTGGGTGGAGATGCCAGTCATGGGTGAAGTGGCCTTACTGATGGCAGAGGTGATGATGTGTCAGATTTTCGGTGGGATTCCCGGGAGGGTTCGGTGTGACGGCGTGTGACGGTACGTCAGAAAGTGTCGAGCAGACGGTCGAGCCGGATGTCGTTGATCTTGCGCAGCTCCTCGCGGACGGTCTCCGCCTCGGCGGCGGCGTCGTTGGGGAGGCGCTCGCGCAGGGCGGCGAGCATGCCGACCGCGGTGCGGCCGGTCGCGCAGACCAGGAACACGTGGCCGAACTCGGCCTCGTAGGCGGCGTTGGCCTCGCGCAGTTCGTCGAGGACCGCTTGGTCCGCGCCCCGGATCCCGGCCTGTTCGCGCTCGGAGGTGGCGTCGCCCGCCACGGGCGTGCCGATCCGGGCGTGTCCGGCCATCGCGTCGCGCAGGTCCTCGGTCGTCAGCGACGCCATGGCCGCCGCGTTGGCGGCGAGCAGGGCCTCGCGGTCGGACCACGGCCCGGCCGCGGCGACCGCGGCGGCCCAGCGGGGGCTGGAGCACACCTCCAGCAGGATCTCTTCCAGCTCCGCGGCGTCGGCCGCGGCCAGGGCGTCAAGGGCGTGGGGGTGGTTGGTCACGGGTGGACCTCCTGAAGAGTGGTGCCACCCGGAAAAGCTAGATCGGCCCCACCCGGCCGTCAACACTTTGTTGAACTGTTGGTGGTTACGTTTTGAACCGGGCCGCGATGCCGGGCCCTTTCGTGTGCGATTCGCCAAGTGTGCCCCGCCGCAGGCCGATCCACTCCTGCCGTGCCGGCGGGGTCACCCGTTCGGAAGCCCCCGGGGCGGGGGCCCGCACGTGCCCCGGAGGGCGTCGAACCGGGGCGTCAGGACGGCTTCGCGCCGTCCTGGCGGTTCAGGTAGTTGTACACGGTGAAGCGGCTGACGCCCAGGGCGGAGGCGACGGTCTCCACGCCGTGGCGGACGGTGAAGGCGCCGCGCTCCTCCAGCAGGGCGACGACCCGCTGCTTCTCCAGCCGGTCGAGCTCGGCCAGCGGGCGGCCGTCGAACTGGCGGGTCATCTCGGTGAGCAGCCGGTCCAGTGCGCTGCCCAGGTGGGGCAGTCGGACGGCCAGGGCCGGGACGCCCTCCCACTCCAGGACCACGTCGTCGGGCTTCGCCTCGTCCAGGGGGACGGGCGTCGCGCCGACCGCGGCCAGCAGCGGCTTCACCGCCGCGGCGAGCGGGTGTTCCACGTTCTCGGTCACGGCGTACCGTCCTCCTCGCCCAGCACGCTGACCTGGACCGAGATCCGGGTCGCCCCGGCGTCCAGGGTCTCCCTGAGCAGCTTGGTCACCGCCGCGAGGACCTGCTCGGCCCCGCCCTCGGCGCCGGTGCCGAAGGGGCCGACCGACACGGCCAGGCCGGCCTCGTCGACGACCTTGCGGGCCGCCGCGGCGTGCTCCGGGAACGTGTCCAGTTCGAACGGTTCTGTCGTGAACTCCACCATCAATCGCACGGGGTCACTGTAGCGAGCGGGGGTGCGGGCGGGCAGGGCCCGGGTGATCGAACAGTCCGGCCCCGGGGGCGGCATGGCCATGAGGCGGCTTCAACAAATTGTTGCGACTCTCTTGACACTCGCTCGGCGGGCCGGAGATGCTTCCACCACACAGAATCCCTCTTCCGGATCGTGGAAGTTTCGGATGAAGGAAGAGAGAAGAGAGGTGAGCGACGTGACGGCGGCAGCCCAGCACGGCTTCACGGTCAACCTGTCGATCCTGTTCGGCGAACTGCCGCTCCTGGAGCGCCCCGCCGCGGCCGCCGCGGCCGGCTTCACGGCCGCCGAACTGTGGTGGCCCTTCGGGGCGGAACACGACCCCTCGCAGGCCGAACTGGACGCGCTGCGCAAGGCGTTCACCGACGCCGGCGTACGGCTCACCGGCCTGAACCTCCTGGACGACCTGAGCCTGGGCGCCCGCGGCACCGTCTCGGTGCCGTCCGAGCGGGACCGCTTCCGCGCCAACCTCCCGGTCGCCGCGGAGCTCGCCGCCTCGCTCGGCGCCACCGCGCTCAACGCGCTGTACGGCAACCGGGCCGAGGGCGTCGACCCGGCCGAGCAGGACGCGCTCGCGCTGGAGCACCTGGTGCTCGCCGCGCGGGCCGCGCACGGGATCGGCGCGATCCTGCTCGTCGAGGCCCTGAACAAGGACGAGTCGCCGCACTACCCGCTGGTCTCGGCCGCCGCCGCCGTCGAGGTCGTCGACAAGGTCAACGCCGCCACCGGCCTCGGGAACGCCAGGTTCCTCTGCGACCTGTACCACCTGGCCAGGAACGGCGAGGACCTGCCGGCGGTCATCGACGCGTACGCCGACCGGATCGGCCACGTGCAGATCGCCGACCATCCGGGCCGCAACGAGCCCGGCACCGGCGACCTGGACTTCGAGGACCTCTTCGCCAGGCTCACGGCCGCGGGCTACAGCGGTTCGATCGGCCTGGAGTACCGCCCCTCCACCGGCGTCAGCGCCGACGGCTTCGGGTGGCTGCCGCGCGAGCTGCGCGCCGTCAGGTAGCCGGCCGCGCGGCGGAGCCGATGAGCGCCGCCGAGCCGCATGCCGCCGACGTGCGCGTCACCGAGCCGTGTGCCGCCGACTCGCGCGGCGCCGCCGGGCCTCGCCGCCGACCCACCCGACCTCCCACCCGCACACGTAAGGAACTCGACGCGATGAGCCGCAAGATCGCCTTCATCGGCCTCGGCATCATGGGCAGCCCGATGGCCGCCAACCTGGTCGGGGCCGGCCACCACGTCACCGGCTTCAACCTCACCCGGCCGCCGATCGACGCCCTGGTCGCGGCCGGCGGCCACGGTGCCACCAGCATCGCGGAGGCGGTGAAGGACGCCGAGGTGGTCATCACCATGGTCCCGGCCGACCCGCAGGTCGAGCAGGTCGTCCTGGGCGAGGGCGGGGTGCTGGAGATCGCCGCGCCCGGCACCCTGGTGATCGACATGTCCTCGATCACCCCGCAGACCTCGATCAAGGTCGAGGCCGCCGCCAGGGAGAAGGGCGTCCGCACCCTGGACGCCCCCGTCTCCGGCGGCGAGGCCGGTGCCGTCGAGGCCGTCCTGTCGATCATGGTCGGCGGTGCCGCCGAGGACTTCGCCGAGGCCCGGCCGCTGTTCGACGCGCTGGGCACCACGGTCGTCCACGTCGGCCCGGCCGGCGCCGGCCAGACCGTCAAGGCCGCCAACCAGCTGATCGTCGCGGTCAACATCCAGGTGCTCGCCGAGGCCGTCGTGTTCCTGGAGAACGCCGGCGTCGACCTGGCGGCCGCGCTGGACGTGCTCGGCGGCGGCCTGGCCGGCTCCACGGTGCTCAACCGCAAGAAGGCGAACATGCTGAACCGCGAGTTCGCCCCCGGTTTCCGGATCGACCTGCACCACAAGGACATGGGCATCGTCACCGACGCCGCCCGCGCCGTGGGCGCCGCGCTGCCGGTCGGCGCCGTGGTGGCCCAGCTGGTCGCCTCCGCCCGGGCCAACGGCGACGGCTCGCTCGACCACTCGGCGCTCCTGCGCGGCGTCGAGCGGCTCTCCGGGCGCGGGGCCGCACGGGGCGGGTCCGACCGGCCCTGATCCCCGGGGGCTCCCGCGCGGAGCCCCCGGTCCGAGCTCCTCCTGGCGGCGTGTACCCATTCCGGTCGTGCCCGCGCCGCCAGGAGGCCAGGCCCGGCCGGCGTGCGGGCCGGGGCTCATCCGCCCGCCCGCCGGTCGCTCCGAGCCGGTGACGCGTACGTCCCCCCTGGGGGCACTTCGGTCGTGCCCGGTACGCGTCGCCGGGCCTCCTCCCCGCCGAGGGGAGCCCCCCGAGCGTCGGAAGCGGGACGGGGGAGACGGCGGGGAGGGGGCGCACCCCTCCGACCGGTCCCCTCCGGACGGCCCCCTCCGACCGGTCCCCTCCGGACGGCCCCCTCCGACCGGTCCCCTCCGACCGGTCCCCTCCGGACCGCCCCTCCGGACGGCCTCTCCGGGCCGATGCCCCCGGATCGCCCCGGCCGGACCCCCGCCGAGCGGCCCGCCGGCCGCCCCGGCCCGGGCACTGGCCCCCCGGGACACCCGGGCCCATGCTGGACGCACACCGCAGAGCCACCGCCAGACCCGTACGGAAGCGAGGACCGCGCCATGCCCGCCATCCCCCACCAGGGCCATGTGGTCGTCGCCCCCGACAAGTTCAAGGGCAGCCTGGAGGGCGCCGAGGCGGCGGCCCGGATCGCCGCCGGCATCCGGCGTGCCGCGCCCGGCACCGAGGTGCGCGAACTGCCCGTCGCCGACGGCGGCGAGGGCACCCTGGCCGCCGCGCTCGCGGCCGGGTTCAGCCGGGTCCCGGCCAAGGTGGCCGGCCCGACCGGCCTGCCGGTGGACGCCGCGCTGGCCGTCCGGGACGACACCGCCGTGGTCGAGCTGGCGCAGGCCTCCGGCCTCGCCCGGCTGCCCGGCGGCCGCGCCGCCCCGCTCGCGGCCGGGTCCTACGGGGTCGGCCAGCTGATCGCCAGGGCGGTCTCGCTCGGCGTGAAGCGGATCGTGCTGGGCCTGGGCGGCAGCGCCGGTACGGACGGCGGCGCCGGCATGGTGCAGGCGCTCGGGGTACGGCTGCTCGACGCCGCCGGCGTCGAACTGCCGCCCGGCGGCGCCGCGTTGCGCCGGCTCGCGGAGATCGACCTCGGCCCGCTGGCCGAGGCCCTGGGCGGGGTCGAGGTCGTGGTGGCCTGCGACGTGGACAACCCGCTGCTCGGCCCGCGCGGCGCCCCGGCCGTCTACGGCCCGCAGAAGGGCGCCGACGGCGAGGACCTGGTGGTGCTGGAGGAGGGGCTGACCCGGTTCGCCGACCTGGTGGCCGAGGCCACCGGGCGGGACCTCCGGGAGGCGCCCGGCGCCGGCGCCGCGGGCGGGGTGGGCTTCGCGGCCCTGGCCCTGCTCGGCGCCACCATGCGCCCGGGCATCGAGCTGCTGCTCGACCTGCTGGGCTTCGACGGGGCCGTGCGTGGGGCACGCCTCGTCGTGACCGGCGAGGGCTGCCTGGACGCGCAGACGCTCCACGGCAAGGCCCCCGCCGGAGTCGCCGCCGCGGCCGCCCGGGCGGGGGTTCGGGTGGCCGCCGTGGCGGGCCGGCTGGAGCTCTCCGAGCCTGAGTGGCGGGCCGCCGGTTTCACCGCCGCGATCGCCCTGACCGACCTGGCCGAGCGGCCGGGGGAGAGCATGACCAGGGCCGGTGAGCTGGCCGAACTCGCGGGGGAGAGGCTGGCCGGCGAGCTGCTGCCGGGCTGAACCCCGGCGCGTACCGGACCGTCCCGCGGGCCCGGGCCCCGCGCGTCCAACCATTGACGTTTTGTTGAAGGCGGGCCTAGGCTCCCGGCAATCCTTCGCCTCCACCCTGCTCCACCACCCTCGACTCCCAGGTTTCGGAGGTCCCCCATGCCTTTCGGCCAGCCCACGGTGATCCGCTCCCGCCGGGCGGTCCTGCCCGACGGCGAGCGCCCCGCGGACGTGCTGATCCAGGGCGGGACGATCGCCCGCACGGCCCCGCACGGCTCGCTGGCGGTCGCCGGGGGCGAGCTCGTCGACCTCGGTGACACCGCCCTGCTGCCCGGCCTGGTCGACACCCACGTGCACGTCAACGAGCCCGGCCGCACCGAGTGGGAGGGCTTCGCCACCGCCACCCGGGCCGCCGCGGCCGGCGGCGTCACCACGATCATCGACATGCCGCTCAACTCGATCCCGCCCACCACCACGGTGGCGGGGCTGGCGCTCAAGCGGAAGGCAGCCGAGGGCCAGGCCTGGGTCGACCTCGGCTTCTGGGGCGGCGCCGTCCCCGGCAACGTCGCCGACCTCGAACCGCTGTACCGGGAGGGCGTGTTCGGCTTCAAGAGCTTCCTCGCCCCCTCCGGGGTGGACGAGTTCCCGCACGTCGAGGCCGCGGACCTGGAGGCGGCGCTGGCGGAGCAGGCCCGGATCGGGGCGCTGGCGATCATCCACGCCGAGGACCCGGCCGTGCTCGCCGCCGCCCCGCAGCAACCCGGTGTCCACTACCGGGACTTCCTGGCCTCCCGGCCCGCCGACGCGGAGACCGCGGCGGTCGCCCGGCTGCTCGACGCGGCCCGGCGCACCGGCGCCCGGGTGCACGTCCTGCACGTCTCCTCCGCCGCCGTCCTGCCGCTGCTGCGGCAGGCCCGCGAGGACGGCGTACGGGTGACCGCCGAGACCTGTCCGCACTACCTGACGCTCGCGGCCGAGCAGGTGCCGGACGGCGACACCGCCTTCAAGTGCTGTCCGCCGATCCGCGACGAGTCCAACCGGGACGCGCTCTGGGAGGCCCTGGCGAACGGCGAGTTCATCGCCGTCGTGTCCGACCACTCGCCGTCCACCCCCGACCTCAAGCTGCTGCCCGAGTACGGCGGCAGCGGCGACTTCGCGGCCGCCTGGGGCGGCATCGCCTCGCTCCAGCTCGGCCTGCCGGCCGTCTGGACCGAGGCCCGCCGCCGCGGCCGCACCCTGTCCGACGTGGTGCGCTGGATGTCCGCCGGACCGGCCGAACTGGTCGGCCTCACCGGCACCAAGGGCGCCATCGCCGCCGGTCACGACGCGGACCTGGTCGCCTTCGACCCCGAGGGCGGCTTCGCCGTCCGGGCGAGCGGGCTGCACCACCGCAACCCCGTGACCCCCTACGCCGGCCGGACCCTCACCGGCGCGGTGCGCACCACCTGGCTGCGCGGCCGCGAGGTGGACCCCGCGGCCCGCCCCTTCGGCCGGCAGCTCGCCCGGTCCCGATCCCGTCCCGCCACCACCCCGCCCGTACGCGCCTAAAGGAGAGTCAGTGACCACTGCCGACACCCCGAGTGCTCCCTTCACCGAGCTGGTCAACCTGGCCTCCCGACTGCTCGGCGCGGGCGTCGTCGCCACCAACGAGGACACCTTCGCGGACGCCGAGAACCTGCTGGTCGCCAAGCCGGCCGAGTTCCGCCCGCACACCTTCGGCCACAAGGGCCAGATCATGGACGGCTGGGAGTCCAAGCGCCGTCGCGGGGTCTCCGCCGAGCAGCCGCACCCCACCGACGAGGACCACGACTGGACGATCGTGCGGCTCGGCGTCGCCGGGGTGGTCCACGGCGTGATCGTGGACACCGCCCACTTCACCGGCAACTACCCGGAGTCCGCCTCGGTCGAGGCCGCGTCCGTCCCCGGCCACCCCTCGCCCGAGGAGCTCCGGGGCGCCGAGTGGACCACGATCGTGCCGCGCACCGCGCTGAGCGGCGACACCGCCCACGAGTTCGCCGTCGCGGACGGCACCCGCTGCACCCATGTGCGGCTGAACATCTTCCCGGACGGCGGCGTCGCCCGGCTGCGGGTGCACGGCGAGGTGCTGCCCGACCCGCGCGAACTGGACGGCCTCACCTTCGACCTGGCCGCGCAGGAGTACGGCGGCGTGGCCGAGGCGGCGTCCGACCGCTACTTCTCCTCCCCGCACAACCTGAACGCTCCCGGCCGTGCCTCCGTCATGGGCGACGGCTGGGAGACCCGGCGTCGGCGCGACAAGGCCAACGACTGGGTGCAGATCGCCCTGGCCGGGGGCGGTGAGGTCCTGGCCGCCGAAGTGGACACCTCCTGCTTCGTCGCCAATGCCCCCGGCTGGGCCGACCTGATCGGCTTCGACGCCTCGACCGGGGCGGACCCGGCCGACGGCGAGTGGTTCGAACTCCTGCCCCGCACTAGGCTCCAGCCCGACACCCGGCACCGCTTCCGGCTCGACGCCGGCCGCCCGGTGACCCACGTGCGCATCAACGTCCACCCGGACGGCGGCCTGGCCCGCCTCCGGCTCACCGGCCGCCTCACCGGGGCCGGCCGCGCGGCCCTCGCGCTGCGCTGGTTCAACGCCCTCCCGGCCGCGGAGGCCGTCGCGGCCCTCACCGGGGCCGGTGTCGCCGCGCAGGAGGCCGCCGCGCTGACCGCCGCCCGTCCCGCGGCCGACCCGGTGACGGCCGCGGCCGTCGTCCGGAGCCTGTTCGGCGGCTGACGATCCGTCGGATCCCTCGCCCGGAGCCCGTGGAACCCGTCCGGGCGGGGATCTGACGATGCGTCACCCATTTCTCCGCGCACCGCCCTTATCGACACCCGAAGGACCCTCCATGCCCAAGATCCTGACCACGGAGTCCGGTGCCCCGGTCGCCGACAACCAGAACTCGGCCTCGGCCGGCGCGTACGGCCCGCTGCTGGTCCAGGACCAGCAACTGCTGGAGAAGCTGGCCCGGTTCAACCGCGAGCGGATCCCGGAGCGCGTCGTGCACGCCCGAGGCTCCGGCGCGTACGGCTACTTCGAGGTCACCGACGAGGTCGCGCGGTACACCCGGGCGGGCTTCCTCTCCGAGGTCGGCAGGCGCACCGAGGTCTTCCTGCGCTTCTCCACCGTGGCCGGCAACCTGGGCTCCGGCGACGCGGTGCGCGACCCGCGCGGCTTCGCCGTGAAGTTCTACACCGAGGACGGCAATTACGACCTCGTCGGCAACAACACGCCGGTGTTCTTCATCAAGGACCCGGTCAAGTTCCCGGACTTCATCCACTCGCAGAAGCGCGACCCGTACACCGGCGTGCAGGAGGCGGACAACGTCTGGGACTTCTGGGCCCACTCGCCGGCCTCGACCCACCAGATCACCTGGCTGTTCGGCGACCGCGGCATCCCGGCCTCGTACCGCCACATGAACGGCTACGGCTCCCACACCTACCAGTGGGTCAACGCCGACGGCGACGCCTACTGGGTGAAGTACCACTTCAGGACCAACCAGGGCATCCGCTGCCTGGACGGCGGCCAGGCAGCCGAGGTCGTCGGCGGCGACGCCGACTCGCACCAGCGCGACCTCCACCAGGCCATCGAGCGCGGGGTGTTCCCGTCCTGGACCCTCCACGTCCAGCTGATGCCGGTCGCCGACGCCGCGGACTACCGC
Source organism: Kitasatospora sp. NPDC057738 (assembly GCF_042798815.1). Lineage (NCBI taxonomy): Bacteria > Bacillati > Actinomycetota > Actinomycetes > Kitasatosporales > Streptomycetaceae > Kitasatospora > Kitasatospora sp. NPDC057738. Next base: position 54,494 of record NZ_JBHVJT010000026.1, read on the forward strand.
TTCAACCCCTTCGACCTCACCAAGGTCTGGCCGCACGCCGACTACCCGCTGGTCAAGGTCGGCCGTCTGGTCCTCAACAGGAACCCGGAGAACGTCTTCGCCGAGGTCGAGCAGGCCGCGTTCTCGCCGAACAACTTCGTGCCCGGCATCGGCCCGTCCCCGGACAAGATGCTCCAGGGGCGCCTGTTCGCCTACGCGGACGCCCAGCGCTACCGCCTCGGCGTCAACCACACCCAACTGCCGGTGAACGCCCCGCGCGCCACCGAGGCCGCCAACTACGGCCGGGACGGCCTGATGGCGGTCAACGGCGCCGGCCGCGGCAGGAACTACGAGCCCAACTCGTACGGCGGGCCGGCCCAGACCGGCGAAGCGCTGTCCGCGCCGGTCGAGGTGGCGGGCCGCACCGGCACGTACACCACCCCGGCGCACACCAAGGACGACGACTTCTTCCAGGCCGGCGAGCTGTACCGGCTGATGTCGGCCGGCGAGAGGTCCCGTCTGATCGACAACCTCGCGGGCTCCCTGGCGCAGGTCTCGCGGGACGACGTGGTGGAGCGCAACCTCGCCCACTTCCGCGCCGCGGACGAGGAGTTCGGCGCCCGGCTGGCCGCCGCCGTCACCACCCTGCGGGCGGGCGACGAGGGCTGAGCGCCGACGGCGGGCCGGCCCACCATCCGCACCACCGTCCCCACGGCCGCCGGGCCCGCACCCGGCGGCCCCGCGGGCGGGCCCCTCCCCCCTGGGCAGTGGGGGAGGGGCCCGTCGCGTCGTCCCAGGTCGGGCGGTGGGGCGCCACGGATTGTCCACGGATATGCACGGACGGCAGCCGTCGGAGCCGCCGGGTCGATAGGCTGGTGGGTGCCCGCGGTCGCTCCGTGGGGGGACATCGGAAGGGGACGACATGTCGACACCAGCCCCGGGTCGTCACGCCGCTTTGGACCAGGGCCCGACGGGCTCGTTCACCTCCCTCCAGCACGCCCTCAGACTGCTGGAGGCGGTCGACCGCCACCCCGACGGTGCCACCCTGGTGGCCCTCGCCCGGGAGACCTCGCTCGGGCTGCCCACCGTGCGCCGGCTCGCCGAGATCCTGGAGGTCGAGGGCTATCTCCAGTGCCAGGACGGCGGTTGGCTGCTGGGCGGCACCTTCGCCCTGCTCGGCCAGCACAACCGGGAGCAGCTGGTGAAGGCCCGGCTCAACCGCAAGCTCGCCGAACTCCGGGACGAGCTCGGCGCCGCCGTGTACTTCAGCCGGTACCACGACGGCGAGTTGTCGGTGGAGGCGGTCTCGGCCGCCGACTACGCGCCGGCCGTGCAGGAGTGGGTGGACTTCCGGGCCACCGCGCACGCCAGCGCGATCGGCAAGTGCCTGCTCGGTCAGCTGGACGCGGACGCCCGGCGGGACCACCTCTCCCGGCACCCGGTCGCCCGGCTCACCTCCCGCACCGTCACCGACGCCGACCAGCTGATGCACCGGTTGGAGCGGCAGCCGGCCACGGTGCCGGTGCTGGACATCCAGGAGTACGCGCTGGGCACGGTGTGCGCGGCGGTGCCGATCACGGCGGGCAGTACGGTCGGCTGCCTGGCCACCTCGATGCCGGCGGACAGCGTGCACAGGCTGAAGGCGGCCGCCGAGCTGCTGGCGGCCCGGGCGGCGCCGCTGATGCTGGCGATGGCGGTCTGACGCCAAGCCGGCGGTCGCGCAGACGAGTTCGAGGAGGCCCTGCCGGGAGACCGGTGGGGCCTCCCGCGTTTCCCGTGGTGGCCGCCGGTGCGCGTCACTTATTAGACTCGATGTCGATAAGGGTCGCCGAACCCCTTGTCCTGACGGCTACCCGCGAGTACGTTTCCCTGGAGCCGAGCCGCCGCCCCCAGGTCAGGAGGGCCTGCCATGCCCCGTTCCACCCCCGTCCCCGCCCTCGCCGCCCCCGCCGCGCGCGTGCACGACAGCCTCGTGCTGGAACCCCGGGACGTCCGCTTCGACTGGGCCCAGCTGCCGCTGCACTGGATCCCGGACGAGCCGATGGCCACCCACGTCATCAACGTGCTGCACCTGCTGCTGCCCGAAGGGGAGCGGTGGTTCGTCAAGGTGTTCAAGGAGGCGCTGCCGCTCGTCCGGGACGAGCAACTGCGCGAGGAGGTCCTCGGGTTCATCGGACAGGAGGCCATCCACGCCGAGGCGCACCAGGAGGTCCTGGACCACCTGCTCGGCCAGGGGCTCGACCCGCGGCCGTACGTCCGGCAGATCTCCTGGCTGTTCCGGCGCGTCCTCGGCGACAAGCCGGGCCTGACGCCGGACCGGCAGCGGGAGAACGTCATCGAGCGGGTCGCCTTCATCGCGGCGATCGAGCACTTCACCGCCTTCCTCGGCAACTGGGCGCTCAACTCCCCGGGCCTGGACCGGGCCAAGGCCGACCCGACGATGCTCGACCTGCTGCGCTGGCACGGCGCGGAGGAGGTCGAGCACCGCAGCGTCGCCTACGACCTGATGGTCCACCTGGACCCGGGCTACCTGCGCCGGGTGCGCGGAATGGCGGTCTCCGGGCCGCTGCTCGTCCACCTCTGGGTGCGCGGCGCCCGCTTCCTGCTCGCCGCCGACCCCTCCCTCGAAGGCCGGCTCAAGCCCACCTGGCGGGAGGCGGGCCGGATCGCCAGGCGCGGACTGCTGCCGGACCCGGTCAAGTCGATCCGCTCCGGACTGCGCTACCTGCGACCGGGCTACCACCCCACCCAGGAGGGCTCGTCCAGCCAGGCGCTGGGCTACCTCGCCACCTCCCCGGCCGCCCGCGCGGCCGCCGGGCGCTGAGCCCGGTCCCTCTCCCACCCACCCCGAGGACCCCGCCGGATGGACCAGCTCACCCCGCCCCCCGACCTCTACGGCCGCCCCCGCCCCGACGGCTTCATGCGCCGGCTCACCGCCTTCGGCGACCGCTACTCCCCGGCCCTCGGCGGCCCGCTGCTGCGCCGCAACCCCCGCCGGCCGCTCAGCCGCCCCACCCCGCCGCTCCAACTGGTCGTCGCCGAGCGCCGCCGACCGGCCGCCGACGTCGTGGAGCTGCTCCTCGCCGACCCCTCCGGCGGCCCGCTGCCCGGCTGGCAGCCCGGCGCCCACCTGCGCCTCGTCCTGCCCTCCGGCCGCGAACGCCACTACTCCCTCAGCGGCGACCCGGCCGACCGCACCCACTACCGCGTCGCCGTCCGGCGGCTGCCCGAGGGCGGCGGCGGATCCGTCGAGGTCCACGACGCCCTGCACCCCGGCACCCGGCTCACCGCCCGCCGCCCGCGCAACGGCTTCGCCTTCTGCGCCGAGCCCGCCGTCCTCCTGCTGGCCGGCGGCATCGGCATCACCCCGCTGCTCCCGATGGCCCGCGAGGCGCGGCGGCACGGCCTGGACTGGCGCCTGGTGCACGTCGGCCGCAGCGCCGACACCCTCCCGTACACGGACGAGCTGCGCGCCCTCGACCCGCGCCGGGTGGTGCTGCGCACCGACGACGAGCACGGCGGCGTCCCCACCGGAGCCGAACTGCTCGCCCACGCCCCGCGCGGCGCCGCCGTCTACTGCTGCGGCCCGGCGCCGATGCTCACCGCCGTGCAGCGCGCCCTGGACGCCTCCCCGGCCGCCTCCCTGCACTTCGAGCTCTTCGGCGCCGCCCCGGTCACCGACGGCGAGCCGTTCGCCGTCCGCCTCGGCACCGACGGTCCGGACCTCGACGTCCCCGCCGACCGCTCCGCCCTCGACGTGCTGCGCGAGGCCCGCCCGGACCTCCCGTACTCCTGCCACCAGGGCTTCTGCGGCACCTGCGAGGTCCGGGTGCTGGCCGGCACGCCCGACCACCGGGACCGCCGCCTCACCCCCGAGCAGCGTGCCGCCGGCGCCCTGCTGCCCTGCGTCTCCCGGGCCGCCGAGGGCGAAACCCTCGTGCTCGACCTCTAGCTCGACCTCGAGAAGGAGCACCGCCATGGCGAAAGCGACCCCCGCCTTCCGCTACACCGAGCGCGACCTCGCCCGCTTCCGCGAGACCCAGCAACTCGCCTACGCCTGCGCCGAACAGGTCGCCGCCTGGATCGAGCCCGGCGTCACCGAGCGGCAGGCCACCGCCGAGCTGCGCCGCCGTCTGGTCGCCGCCGGGGTGCAGGACTTCTTCCACGTCCCCTTCGCCTGGTTCGGCGACCGGACGGCGTTCCGGCACTTCCGCACCCCACTGCAGTTCTTCGCCGGCAACCGCCGTCTGGAGGAGGGCATGCCGTACGTGCTGGACTGCGCGCCCGTGGTGGACGGCTACACCGCCGACATCGGCTACGGCGGCAAGGTCGGCGAGAACCGGGTCTGGGACCGCCTGGCCGCCGACCTGAAGGTGTACCGCGAGCTGATCCTCGACGAGGTGCGGGCCCGCAGGCCGCTCGCCGAGGTGTACGCGGCGGTGGACGCCCAGATCGCCGCGCACGGCTACGACAACCGCCACCAGGTCTACCCGGGCCGGGTGATCGGTCACCAGGTCACCCGCAACACCGCGCGCGGCCCGGCCGGGGTGAACGTCCTCGGCTTCGGCGTGCGCACCCTCCAGACCCTCGGCCGCGAGCTGATCTCCGAGCGGCTGCACGGCCGTTCACCGCTCTGGGCGGACGGCCGGTCGTCCCGGCACGCGCCCACCCCGGGCCTGTGGGCGGTGGAGCCGCACATCGGCTTCCGGGGCGTGGGCATCAAGTTCGAGGAACTGCTGGTGGTCACCGAGGACGACGCCTACTGGCTCGACGACGACCTGCCGCACGTCCGACGCTGGACCGCCGGGACCGGGCAGACTGCCACCGGGCAGGCGTCCCTCCCGGCCGCCGAGCCGACCACGGCCGCCCCGACCGCCGCCGCCCCGACCACCCTGGAGGCCACCCGATGACGAGCCCGACGAAGCGTCCGGCGCAGCCCCCGGCGGCGCCCCCGGTCCGCCGCCGGACCGTCCGCTCCGGCGGCCTCCCGCTCGCCGTCTTCGAGCAGGGCGACCCGGACGCCCCCACCGTCCTGCTCGTGCACGGCTACCCCGACACCCACGCCGTCTGGGACGACATCGCCGCCGACCTCGCCCGCGACCACCACGTGGTCCGCTACGACGTGCGCGGCGCTGGGGAGTCCGCCGCCCCCGCCGACCGGTCCGGCTACCGCCTGGAGCACCTCGCCGAGGACCTGCTCGCCGTCGCCGACGCCGTCAGCCCGGACCGCCCGGTGCACCTGGTCGCCCACGACTGGGGCTCGATCCAGTCCTGGGAGGCCGTCACCGAACCCGGCGCCGGGCGCCGGATCGCCTCGTACACCACCCTGTCCGGCCCCAGCCTGGACCACATGGGCCACTGGCTGCGCCACCGGGTGCGCCGCCCCACCCCCCGCCACCTCGGGCAACTGCTGCACCAGGGCCTGCACTCCTGGTACATCACCGCCTTCCACCTGCCCTACCTCGCCCCCGGCATCTGGCGGCTCGGCCTGGCCCGGGCCTGGCCGCGGGTGCTGCGCGACCTGGAGCACGTCACCCCGCGCGCCGACCACCCGCAGCCCACCCTGCGCCGCGACGCGGTCCGCGGCATCGAGCTGTACCGGGCCAACTTCCGCCCCACCCTGGGCAGTCCGCGCGAGCGGCCGACCGAGGTGCCGGTCCAGCTGATCACCCTCACCCGGGACCGGTACGTCGGCACCTACCTCTCCGAGGGGCTGGAGCGCTGGGTGCCCGACCTGACCCGCAGGACGCTGCACGCCGGCCACTGGTCGGCGCTGCTGGAGAAGGGAGCCGTCGTGGCCGGAATGGTCCGCGAGTTCACCGCCCGCATCGACGCGGGGCAGGCCCGACCGGCCGGGGACGACGGCCGGCTGGTCGTGGTGACCGGCGGCGGCAGCGGCATCGGCCGGGCCACCGCGCTCGCCTTCGCCGAGGACGGCGCCCGGGTGGTGGTCTGCGACCTCGACCTCGCGGCCGCCGAGCGCACCGCCGAACTCGCCTCGCTGATCGGCCCGAAGGCGCACGCCTACCGGGTGGACGTCTCCGACGGCGCCGCGATGGACGCCTTCGCGCAGACCGTCGCCGCCGAGCACGGGGTGCCCGACGTCATGGTCAACAACGCCGGCATCGGCCACTCCGGGACGTTCCTGCAGACCACCGAGAAGGAGTGGCAGCGGGTCCTGGACGTCAACCTCTGGGGCGTGATCCACGGCTGCCGCGCCTTCGGCACCCTGATGGCCGACCGCGGCCAGGGCGGCCACATCGTCAACGTCTCCTCCGCCGCCGCCTACCTGCCGTCCAAGGCGCTCACCGCCTACGCCACCAGCAAGGCCGCGGTGTTCATGCTCTCCGACTGCCTGCGCGCCGAGTTCGTCGGCCACGGCATCGGCGTCTCTACCATCTGCCCGGGCATCGTCAACACCAACATCACCCGCACCTCCACCTTCTCCGCGACCACCTCCACCGAGCAGGCCGCCAAGCAGGCCCGCGCCGCGAAGCTCTACGCCCGCCGCGGCTTCCCCCCGGAGAAGGTCGCGAGCGCCATCCTCACCGCCGTCCGCACCGGCAGGCCCGTCGTCCCCGTCACCCCGGAGGCCAAGGCCGCCCGTTTCCTCTCCCGCCTCAGCCCCGGCCTGCTGCGCCTCGCCGCCCGCCTCAACATCACCTGAGCGGGTGAACATCGGCTGATCAGGGCATATGGGTTTGCGATATCAAGTATCTTCGATATTGATATCGCAGGCCCGCTCCGCTTGGGAGGCCGACCATGGCCCGTACCGTGATAGACGTCAACGACCAACTGCTGGCCGAGGCTGCCGAGATCCTTGGTACGACGACCAAGGTGGCCACCGTCAACGCCGCCCTTGAAGATCTCGTGAAGCGCCGCAAGCGTGAGACTTTCATGGACTGGCTCGCCGAGGGCGGACTGCCTGACCTCACCGGACCGGTGGAAAAGGGATGAGTGAGCGCTTCCTGATCGACAAGTCGGCTTTCGCTCGCTTCTCCAAGCCGACCGTCAGGTCGGTCCTCAGGCCGAGGATCGTCAGAGGGCTCGTCGCCATCTGCGGCGCTGTCGAACTGGAGATCATGCACAGCGCCCGTTCCAAGGCCGACGCCCTTCGGATCCGGGAGGGCCTGAGCGGCTTCGACTGGTTGCCCACGCCCGACGAGGTGTGGGACCGGGCCATCGAGGTGCAGGCCCTCCTGACCTCGTCGGGCAACTGGCGGGCGCTGTCGGTGCCGGACCTCGTCGTCGCGGCCACCGCCGAGCGTCACGGGGCCACGGTGCTCCACTACGACGGTGACTTCGACATGATCGCCGCCGTCACCGGCCAGCCCACCGAGTGGGTCGTGCCCCCGGGGTCGGCGGACTGACGGATCGGGCGGCCCGGTGGCCCCCGCCCCGGCGGGCGGCGGCCGGCCGGGGCTGTGAGAGCATCGAGGTCCATGGAGATGACAACGGCTCTGTGGTCCTTCGCCCTCGTCGTGGGGCTGCTCACCCTCACCCCCGGTCTCGACACCGCGCTGATCCTGCGGACCTCCGCCCTGGGGCGGCGCCGGCAGGCGTGGGGGGTCGTGCTGGGGATCCAGACCGGGACGCTGCTCTGGGGGACGCTGACCTCGGCCGGGGTGACGGCGCTGCTGACCGCCTCGCAGGTCGGGTACGAGATCCTGCGCTGGGCGGGCGCGGCGTACCTGGTGTGGATGGGCATCGGGATGCTGCGCAACCGGGGCGGCGAGGCGGCGGCCGAGGAGGAGCCGGAGGACGGCGGGTTCGCGCACGGCTGGCGGCGGGGCACGCTGACCAATCTGCTGAACCCCAAGGTCGGGGTCTTCTACGTGGCCGTGCTGCCGCAGTTCATCCCGGCCGGGGCCCCGCACTTCGCCGCCGGTGTGGCGCTGACCTGCGTGCACGTCGTGGAGGGCCTGCTCTGGTCGACGGTCCTGGTGGGCTTCGCCCAGGTGCTGCGCGGCTGGCTGCGCCGCCCGGCCGCCCGGCGGCTGATGGACCGGGTGACCGGCGCGGTCGTGGTGGGCTTCGGCGTGAAGCTGGCGCTGAGCGACTGACCTCCGTCCGTGCCCTGCCGCTCAGCCGCCGAGCCGCTTGAGCCCCTCCATGAGTTCCTCGGCGTTCATGCAGGGGCGGATGTCGACGGTGGCGTTGAGCTGCAGCCAGAACGGCTCGGCGAGGGACGGGATCGAGGCCTCGTCCGCGATGTCGACGACGAAGATCATGGCCCGGTGCCCGTTGCGGCTGAGGAAGTAGGCCGCCTCCGGCTTGAGTTGGGCGAGGGTCTGCTGGATTCCCTCGCCGATCGTTCCATCGGTGATGAGCTTGTTCGAGGTCGCGGTGTCGAGTTCGACCTCCAGCAGGGCACGCATGATCCCTGCTCCTTCCCCGGGCTCGGGGTGAGTCCGCAACTCCAGCCTCCCGCCGTGCCGGTGGCCACGCAACGTGAGTGGTACCGGAGTCGATCCCGGTTCAGGCCGCGTGGGGGCGGGGTGCCGGGCCGTCGGCCGTGCGACCCTCGTCACCCTCCGTTCCCGTCCGCGACAGGTCGTGGTGGATCGGCCCGTCCGAGGCGCTCAGCGGCAGGCAGCTGCCGCCGCGCCGGTGGGCGACGATCTCGGCGGCGACCGAGACGGCCGTCTCCTCCGGGGTGCGCGAGCCGAGGTCGAGGCCGATCGGGGAGCGCAGCCGGGCGAGTTCGGCCTCGGTGATCCCGGTCTCGCGCAGCTTGGCCACGCGGTCCCGGTGGGTACGGCGCGAGCCCATCGCGCCGACGTAGCCGACCGGCAGTCGCAGGGCGCGCTCCAGCAGCGGGATGTCGAACTTGGCGTCGTGGGTGAGTACGCAGAGCACGGTGCGCCCGTCGATCCGGCCGAGCTGGGAGTCCAGGTAGCGGTGCGGCCAGTCGACCACCACCTCGTCGGCGTCGGGGAAGCGACGGGCGGTGGCGAAGACCGGCCGGGCGTCGCAGACGGTCACGTGGTAGCCGAGGAACTTGCCGATCCGCACGACCGCGGCCGCGAAGTCGATCGCCCCGAACACCAGCATCCGCGGCGCCGGTACGTACGACTCGACGAAGCAGGTGACGGTGCCCCGCCCGTGTTCGTCGCAGGGGCGTCCGTCGAGGCCGAGCACGAGCCGGCCGGTGCGCCCGGCCTCCAGCATCGCCCGGGCCCGGGCGACGATCGCCCGCTCCAGCCCGCCGACCGTGGAGGGCGTCGGGGAGAGCGCGCCGGTGACGCCGTCGGCGGTGACCGCCAGGGTGGCCCCGACCAGGCCGCCCGGTCCGGCGATCACCCGGACCAGCGCCACCGGGGTGCCGGCCACGATGCGGGCGATCCCGGCGTCCAGCCCGGCGTCGGCCCCCGGCACCACCGGCTGGACGAACACGTCCAGGACGCCGCCGCAGGTCAGACCCACCGCGAAGGCGTCCTCGTCGCTGTACCCGAAGCGTTCCAGCACCGGCTCGCCGCTCGCGATCGCGGCCTGGCACAGCTCGTACACCGCGCCCTCGACGCATCCGCCGGAGACGCTGCCGACCGCCTCGCCGTCCGCGTCCACGGCCAGCGCCGCCCCGGGGTCGCGCGGTGCGCTGCCGGAGACGCCGACGACGGTGGCCACGGCGAAGGAGCGGCCGGCCGCGTGCCAGGCCCGCAACTGCTCGGCGATGTCCTGCATGGGGGCTCCTTACACGGTTTCGACAGTAGCGGGAGACGCCGCCGTACGGGAAACGATCCCGGACGGCGGCGGTGGTGCCCAAGGGGGTGGGCGCCCGAGCAGCGGCGGGATGCGGCCGACTAGTGCACGCCCAGCCAGGACTTGACCGGGGTGATCGCGAAGTACACCACGAACACCGCGGTGAGGATCCACATCAGCGGCCCGGGCTCGCGCCACCGTCCCAGCCCGGCCTTGATGACGGTGTACGAGATGACGCCGGCCGCGACGCCCGCGGTGATGCTGTACGTGAACGGCATCAGCACGCAGGTGAGGAAGGCCGGGATCGCCACCTCGCGGTCGGACCAGTCGATGTGCCGGGCCTGGCTCATCATCATCGAGCCGATCACGACCAGGGCGGCCGAGGCCACCTCGACCGGGACGATCCCGGCGATCGGCGAGAAGAACAGCATCAGCGCGAACAGGGCGCCGGTGACGGTGGAGGCGAGTCCGGTGCGGGCGCCGTCGCCGACGCCGGTGGCGGACTCGACGAAGACGGTCTGCCCGGAGGCGCCCGCCAGGCCGCCGACCGCGCCGCCCGCGCCGTCGATGAACAGCGCCTTGGACAGCCCGGGCATCCGGCCCTGCCGGTCGGCCAGTCCGGCCTCGGTGCCGACGCCGATGATGGTGGCCATCGCGTCGAAGAAGCCGGCCAGCACCAGGGTGAACACCGCGACCGAGGCGCTGATGGCGCCCATGCCGTGACCGCCGAAGGCGCCGAACAGGTCGACGTGGCCGAACAGGCCGAAGTCGGGTGCCGAGACCGGGCTGCCGGGCCAGACCGGCACCGAGTTCTTCCAGGCCTCGGCCGGTACGTGCGCGGCCCGGTTGACGATCATCGCGAGCACGGTGCCGCCGGCGACGCCGATCAGGATCGCGCCGCGGACGCCGCGCGCCATCAGCACGAAGATCGCCAGCAGGGTGACGCAGAAGACGAGCACCGGCCAGCCGGCCAGCTCGCCGGTGGGGCCGAGCGAGAGCGGAGTGGGGCCGCCGGTGTGCATGAACCCGGCCTTGTAGAGGCCGATCACGGTGACGAACAGGCCGATGCCGATGGTGATGGCGTGCTTGAGCGGCAGCGGGATGCCGTTCATGATCCTCTCGCGCAGCCCGGAGACGACCAGCAGCACGATCAGCAGGCCGTAGATCACGCACAGGCCCATGGCCTGGGCCCAGGTGGTGTGCGGGACGACCAGCGCGGAGACCGCGCCGGAGACGGAGAGGCCCGCGGCGAGGGCGAGCGGGACGTTGCCGACCAGGCCCATCAGGACGGTGGTGACGGCGGCGGCCAGCGCGGTGGCGGTGGTCAGCGCGGCGTGGTCCAGCTTGACGCCGGTGGCGTCCGCGCCGCTCAGGATGAGCGGGTTGAGGAGGATGATGTAGGCCATCGCCATGAAGGTGGTGAGTCCACCGCGCAGTTCGTTGGCGAGGGTCGATCCCCGGGCCGAGATCTTGAAGTAGGCGTCCAGCGCGCCGGTGGGGCGCGGTGCCGGGGACGACGGGTGGGGGCCGTCCGCGGCGGGTCCGCCGTCGGCGGGTCTGTCTTCGGTGGTGCCGGGTTCCGTGGGGATCCTGGTCATGTCCACTCCCAAGTGTCAAAGGGGGTTGGGGTGGGCGAGCCGACCTGACTGCCGGTCAACGAGGCGGCACAGGGGGACGTATCGACTCACGGGGGCACTCGCGGGCAGGGTGGAGTGCTGGCGGTGCGGGCAGGGGTGGTGCTGGTGCGCACCGCTGCGGACCCCGGCGTGGGCAGGGCAGCGGGTGTGGGGGCGTCCCCGGGGCCCCGGGGCGGCGGGGATGACGGTCACCGCCCCGGGGACGGGCGTCAGCCGGGCTGTTCGGTGGTCAGGTGCTCCGGCCGGACCGGGATCCGGTTGAGCGCGAGCCCGGTGGCGTTGCGGATGGCGGCCACGATGGACGGCGTCGCGGAGACGGTCGGCGCCTCGCCGACCCCGCGCAGCCCGTACGGCGCGTTGGGGTCGGGCAGTTCGAGCATCTCCACCGGGATCGGCGGGGTGTCCAGGATGGTCGGGATCAGGTAGTCGGTGAAGGAGGCGTTGCGCACCTTGCCGTCCCGCACGATGATCTCCTCCATCACCGCGAGGCCCAGCGCCTGGGTGCAGCCGCCCTGGATCTGGCCGACCACGGAGAGCGGGTTGAGCGCCTTGCCGACGTCCTGGACGGCGGTGAGCTCGACCACCTTGACCAGGCCCAGTTCCACGTCCACGTCCACCACCGCGCGGTTGGCGCAGAAGGTGTACTGGACGTGGCCGAAGCCCTGGCCGGTCTCCTTGTCGAAGGGCTGGGTGGGCCGGTGGTGGTGCTCGCGGGTCTGCTCGATGACGTCGTCGCCGAGCAGGTCGACGATGGAGACCAGCGTGCCGGCCCCGGCCGAGACCACCTTGCCGCCGGTCAGCACCAGGTCGTCGTGGGTCCAGCCGTAACGCCGGCGTCCCCGGTCGAGCAGTTCCCGGCGCACCGCCTCGGCGGCCAGCTTCACCGCGCCGCCCGTCATGTACGTCTGGCGCGAGGCGGAGGTCGAACCGGCCGACCCCACCTCGGTGTTGGCCGGGTGGATGGTGACCTGCTCGACGCCCAGCTCGGTGCGGGCGATCTGGGCGTGCACGGTGACGCCGCCCTGGCCGACCTCGGCCATCGCGGTGTGCACCATGGCGACCGGCTCGCCGCCGATCACCTCCAGCCGCACCCGGGCGGTGGAGTAGTCGTCGAAGCCCTCGGAGAAGCCGACGTTCTTGATGCCGACCGAGTAGCCGACGCCGCGCACGATCCCCTCGCCGTGCGAGGTGTTGGACAGGGCCCCGGGCAGCCGGCGGATGTCCGGGTGCTCGGTGTCCAGCGGCGGCGGCAGCGGCATCTCCTTGGCCCGCCGGAGCAGCTCGGCCACCGGCGCGGGCGCGTCGATCTCCTGCCCGGTGGGCATGACGTCGCCCTGCGAGACGGCGTTGAGCTGCCGCAACTCCACCGGGTCCATGCCCAGTTCGACGGCCAGCTTGTCCATCTGCGACTCGTAGCCGAACGCCGCCTGCACCGCGCCGAAGCCGCGCATCGCCCCGCAGGACGGGTTGTTGCTGTACAGGGCGATGGCGTGCATCCGCACGTTCGGGATGACGTACGGGCCGTGCCCGAGCGAGGCCGCGTTGCCGACCACGGCGGGGGAGGCGGAGGCGTAGGCGCCGCCGTCCAGCACGATCCGGCAGTCGGCGAAGACCAGCCTGCCGTCCCGGGTGGCGCCGTGCTCGTAGTGCATCCGCGCCGGGTGGCGGTGGACGTGGCCGAAGAAGGACTCGTCCCGCGAGTAGACGATCTTGACCGGCTTGCCGGTGTGCTGGGCCAGCAGACAGGCGTGGATCTGCATCGACAGGTCCTCGCGGCCGCCGAACGCGCCGCCGACGCCGGCCAGCGTGAGCCGGACCTTCTCCTCCGGGAGGTCGAGCACCGGGGCCATCTGCTGGCGGTCGACGTGCAGCCACTGGGTGGCGATGTAGAGGTCGATGCCGCCGTCCTCGGCGGGCACCGCGAGGCCGGACTCCGGGCCGAGGAAGGCCTGGTCCTGCATGCCGACCTCGTAGTCGCCGCTGACGATCACGTCCGCCAGCGCCCGCACCTCGTCGGTCACGCCGCGGCCGGAGACCAGCCGCTGCTCGTGGCAGATGTTGCCGTACGCATGGGACTTGTACTCGTGCGGCTCGTGCACGTACCCGTGGGTCTCCGGGTCGAGGCACTGCTCCTCGGTGACGATCGGGGTGAGCACCTCGTACTCGACCGCGATCCTCTTCACCGCGCGGCGGGCCGTCTCCGGGTGGTCGGCGGCGACCAGGGCGATCGCCTCGCCGTGGTACCGGATCCTGTCGATGGCCAGGGCCGGCTGGTCCTGGATCTCCAGGCCGTAGTACTTCGAGCCGGGGATGTCCTCGTGCGTCAGCACCGCGTACACCCCGGGCACCTTGAGCGCCTCGGAGATGTCCACCGAGAGGATGTTCGCCCGGGGGTGCGGCGAGCGCAGCGCCGTGCCCCAGAGCATGTCCTCGTGCCACAGGTCGGAGGAGTAGGCGAACTCGCCCCGGACCTTCAGGTTGCCGTCCGGGCGCAGCGGGGAGCCGCCGATGCCGTCCTTGGAGGCCTGGTTGATGTTCTGGAGGTTCTTCTGTCCCCGGATCGTCCGCCGGACCGTCCGCCCGCTCATTCCGAGGCCCCCGCTCCCGCGCAGGTGCGGGCCGAGGCCAGCCGCACCGCGTCCATGATCTTCTCGTAGCCGGTGCAGCGGCACAGGTTGCCGGACAGCGCCTCGCGGATGTCGTCGTCGCTCGGCTGCGGATCGGCGGCCAGCAGCGCGTCGGTCTGCACCAGCAGGCCGGGCGTGCAGAAGCCGCACTGGACGGCGCCGGCGTCGACGAACGCCTGCTGGACCAGGCCCAGTTCGCCGTCCTCCCCGCCCAGGCCCTCGACCGTGCGCACCTCGCGGTCCTGCACCTGGCCGGCCGCGACCAGGCAGGAGCAGACCGGGACGCCGTCCAGGTAGACCGTGCAGGAGCCGCACTCGCCCTGCTCGCAGGCGTTCTTCGAGCCCGGCAGGCCGACCCGCTCGCGCAGCACGTACAGCAGGCTCTCGCCCTCCCACACGTCGTCGGCCTCGACCGGCTTGCCGTTGGCGGTGAAAGTGACCCTCATGCCGCGCTCCTGATCTGCTTGCCGTAGTCGTTCCAGGTCCAGGTGAGGGTGCGGCGGGCCATCACGGCGAGCGCGTGCCGGCGGTAGTCGGCGGTGCCCCGCACGTCGTCGATCGGCGAGGCCGCGGCCTTGACCAGCTCGCCGAAGCGCTGGACCACCTCGGTGCCCAGCAGTTCCCCGGACTCCCACAGGCCGCGCTCGGCGAGCACGCCCCGGAGGTACTCCTCGGCCTCGACGGCGCGCCGCGGCGTGGGGGCGGCCGAACCGATGCCGGTGCCGACGGTTCCGTTCCTCGGGTGCAGGGCGAAGCCGAACGCGCAGACCGCGATCACCATGGCGTTGCGGGTGCCGATCTTCGAGAACTGCTGCGGCCCGTCCGCCACCGGGATCCGCACGGCCCGGATCAGCTCGTCGGCCTCCAGGCAGTTGCGCTTCACCCCGACGTAGAAGTCGTCGATCGGGATCAGCCGGGTGCCGCGCACCGAGGCCGCCTCGACGAACACGTCCCGTCCGGCCGCCAGCAGCGCCGGGTGCGCGTCGCCGGCCGGGGAGGCCGCGCCGAGGTTGCCGCCGACGCTGCCCCGGTTGCGGATCTGGGGGGATCCGACGGTGCGGGCCGCCAGCGCCAGCCCGGGCAGCGGACCGGACAGCTCCGCGATGATCCGGGCGTACGGGACCGCGGCGCCGAGCCGCACGACGCCGTCGTCGTTCGACCATTCGGTGAGCTCGGTGATGCGGTTCAGGTCGAGAATCGCGGATGGCCGGTGCACGTCGAAGTTCAGCTCGACCATGACGTCCGTGCCGCCCGAAAGGGGCAGCGCGGTCGGGTACTCGGCCTTCGCCGCGAGTGCCTCGTCCCAGGTGGCGGGCCGAAGGAACTCCATGCGGGTGTCTCCTCAAGTCTTCGCCCGCCGGGTGTCCGGCGGCGTGTCGCCCAGTGAACCGCTGTGACGCGGCCCACTGGCAGTCACCGATGGCATGAAGCCCCGGCTGTGAGCCCGCCCGGCATCCTGTACGTTCCTCTAAGGAGGGGAATCTCGCAGCCCGGGTGTTCGCCGGGTGCTACCTACGACCGTAGTCCGGCCGGGATGCGCGGGCTACGGACCCGCGCGCACGCCCGCTCGGTCAGGCCCTATCGTTACCCCTTCGCCCCTCCCCCCAAGCCCCGTTAAGGAGTCCGCGGATGCGCGTCCGTGACCTGCTCGCCCCCGGCGCCCCGCGACTGCGCCTGCTCGCGGCCGAGGAAGAGCTGGACCGGCAGGTCAGCGGCGTGATGACGACGGACCTCCAGGACCCGGGCCGCTACCTGCACGGCGGCGAACTGGTGCTCACCGGCATGCTCTGGCGCACCGTCCCGGCCGACTCCGAGCGTTTCGTCCGCACCCTGGCGGCCGGCGGCGCGGTGGCCCTGGCGGCCGGCGAGGCCGAGGTCGGCCCGGTGCCCGAGGACCTGGTCGAGGCCTGCCGGCGGCACCGGATGCCGCTGCTCGCCGTCCCCGACGACATCGCCTTCGGCACCGTCACCGAGTTCATCGGCCGCCAGGTCTCCGCGGACCGCGCGGCCGACCTCGCCGCCCTGGTCGACCGGCACCGCCTGCTGGTCTCGGCGGCCGGCGGCGGCGGACTGGACGCGGTGCTGGACCTGCTCGGCGGTGACCTCGACCTGGACTGCTGGGTGCTCACCCCGACCGGCGCGGTGATCGCCGGCCCCGCCGAACGGCTCTCCGCCCAGGACCGCGACCAGCTGGTCCGCGCCCACCTCGCCGCCCAGCGCCAGCGCCGCCGCCCCCCGCACCGGGCCCGGCTGGCGGCCGGTTCCTACTCGCTGCTGCCCGCCCCGGTCTCCGCCGAGCACGACGCGCCGCTGGTGGACTGGGTGCTCGCGGTGGCCGGCGACGTCACCGAGTGGACCCCCAAGCGCCAGCAGCTCGCCGAGAACCTGGCCCGGCTGGTGGCCGCCGAGCGCCACCGCCGCGACGAGGGCCGCCGGCTGCGCCGCCGCCTCGCCGACGAGGTGCTCGCCCTGCTGCGCCGCGACGCCGACCCGGCCGAGATCAGCCGCACCCTGTACGCCTCCTCGGCGATGGCCGTCGGCTACGAGATCCCCGATCCCAAGTCCCGGGCGCAGGAAGGCTCCTGGCTGGTGCTCAGTGCCGAGGGCACCGGCCTGCCGGAGGGCACCGTACGGGCGGTGCTGGAGGAGGCGCTCGGCGGCGGCGCCGACCGGGCCCTGGTCGCCGGGACGGGCACCGGCGCCGTGGTGGTGCTGCCCGCCCCGGAGGGCCCGGTGCCCGCCGACGCCCTGCGCGAGCTGCTCGCCCCGCTGGAGGCCGGGCTCGGCTCGGAGGGCCGGATCACCCTCGGGGTCTCCGCCCCCGCCTCCGGGGCCGGCGGTCTGCGCGGCGCCCTGGAGGAGGCCCGGCACGCCCGCCGGATCGCCGCCTCCCGGGTCGGCCGGGTCTGCGTCGCGGGCCCCGAGGAGCTCGCCTCGCACGTGCTGCTGCTGGCCGCCGTCCCGGACGAGGTGCGTCGCGCCTTCCGCGGCCGGCTGCTGGACAAGGTGATCGCGTACGACATCGAGCACCAGGCGGACCTGGTCCGCACCCTGGAGGCCTTCCTGCGCTCGGACGGTTCCTGGACCCGTTGCGCCGCGCAGCTGCACGTCCACGTGAACACCCTGCGGTACCGGATCGGCCGGATCGAGGAGCTGACGGGGCGTGACCTCTCCCGGCTGGAGGACCGGGTGGACTTCTACCTGGCGCTGGAGCTGGCCTGACGCCGCGCCCTGCCCGTACGGTTCGCTGCTGCCGGCCGGCCTACTGGACCGGGATGACCGAGGTCAGCCACTGGAAGGCGGCCGGGACCATCTTCTTCCACTGCTCGGTGGTGTGCGGGCCGGTGCCCTCCTCGACCTGGACGGTGGTCGGGGCCTTGGCGGCGGCGCGGATCGCCTCGCCGTCCTCGTAGCCGTCGCCCTTGGAACCGCTGACCAGCAGGGCGACCTTCGGCGGCTGCGGGGCGGTCTTCAGGATGTTGACCGGGTTGTTGGCCTCGCGCAGCTTGGCGTCCTTGCCGACCAGGGAGTCCGGCTCCTGGGCCGGGTCGTTGTAGCCGGACATCGCGATGGCGGCCCGGTACCGGTTGGGGTGGGACAGCGACAGCTTGGCGGCGCAGTGCGCGCCGGCCGAGTAGCCGGCGATCGCCCAGCGGTCCGCGGACGGGTCCGCCCGGAAGTTGTCCAGCACCATCTGCGGGACGTCGCGGGTGACCCAGGCGTCGGCGTTGATCTTGCCGGGGATGTCGGTGCAGCCCGCGTCCTGGTTGTTCAGCAGCTTCGTGCGGGGCGAGACCAGGATGAACGGGGCGACCTTGCCCTGCTGCATCAGCGGCTTGAGCTGCTCGGAGACCTTGAGGGTGCCGTACCAGGTGGAGGAGGAGCCGGGGTAGCCCGGGATCAGCTCGACCACGGGGAACTTCTTGTCCTTGAACGCCGGGTCGTTGTACTGCGGCGGCAGCCAGACCAGCACCTCGCCGTCGACCCCGGACACCTGGCCCTTGAGCTCGGTCCGCTGCACGTCGTTCGGGACGAGCGGGTCGTTCACGCCGCCGAAGCTCTGCTTGACCTTCGGCGGCTCCTTGGCGGCCTCACCGCCCTGGCCCGCCGTGGCGGCCGGGTCGACCGGCGCCAGGACGGGCACCGCGCGGACGTGGTTCCCGGTGCCGAGCAGGTCGTCCCAGTTGCCGTAGATCAGGTTGGCGTTGTTGACCATCACGAAGACCATCAGGACGGCCGTGACCTGGCAGAACATGATCATGACGATCCGGGTGAGGTAGCGCACCGGCTGCGGGCCGCCGACCTTCCCCCAGAACAGCAGCGCCACTGTGATGGACACCGGCACCAGGATGACGGTGAGGAGGAAGAATGGCGTACCTGTCAGTTCCATCGAGTTCTCGTATCGGGTCGCACGCCGCCCGGGCCCCACTCGCCCGAACGCACGTCAATGGCATCAGACGGTGATGGACCGATGATCGGTTGCCGTCCGAATCTGTGCGGAACCTGAGAGGAACATCACGTTCTCGCGATGAACCCGTTCGGATCGGCGCCTAAGTCTGCCACCCGGACAGACGTCGTCCGGACCAGATGTTCAGCGAACTACCAGGAAAGGTCCCCCGGGGCACCTTACCTCCCAGGCCATTGGGCCTGCCGGGCGAGGCGGTGCGATCCCGCGCGACCAGGGAAGGGAGACTATGGGGATGAGCATCACCCGCTTTCGCCCGTCCCGCCGCTTCTGGCCCGTGTGCGCCGTCCTGGCACTCGCGGTCACCGCGGCCGGTTGCAGCAGTACCGGAGGCAGACGCGCCGAGGAGGCCCGCGCCAAGGCCGCGGCCACCGGCGGCAGCGCCGTCACCACCCCGCGTTGGAAGGTCGCCATGGTGACCCACGCCGGAGCCGGCGACGCCTTCTGGGACACTGTGCGCAAGGGCGCCGAGCAGGCCGCCGCCAAGGACAACATCACCTTCCTGTACTCCAACGACGCGCAGACCCAGAACCAGGTCCAGCTCGTCCAGGCCGCCATCGACCAGAAGGTCGACGGCCTGCTGGTCACCCTCGCCAAGGGCGACGCCATGGCCGACGTCCTCGGCAAGGCCGAGGCCGCGGGCATCCCCGTGATCACCATCAACTCCGGCCAGGAGTTCTCGCAGAAGTTCGGCGCGCTGACCCACATCGGCCAGGACGAGTCCACCGCCGGCCAGGCGGCCGGTGCCGAGCTGGCCTCGCGCGGCCGCAAGAACGTGCTCTGCGTGATCCACGAGCAGGGCAACGTCGGTCAGGAGCAGCGCTGCTCCGGAGCCCGGTCCAAGGCCGGCGGCGCCTTCCAGGTGCTCTACGTCAACGGCGTCGACATGCCCGACGCCCGCGCCGCGATCTCCGCCAAGCTCCAGGCCGACCCGGCCATCGACACCGTGCTCACCCTCTCCGGCCCGATGGCCGCCACCGGTCTCCAGGCCGTCCAGGACGCCCGCCGCAGCGTCGAGCTGGACACCTTCGACCTGGGCACCCAGGTGGTGTCCGGGCTCAAGTCCGGCAGCGTCGGCTTCGCCGTCGACCAGCAGCCCTACCTCCAGGGCTACACGGGCGTCGACCTGATCTGGCTGTACAAGTACAACCTGAACATGCTCGGGGGCGGCAAGCCCGTCGAGACCGGTCCGCAGATCCTGACCAAGGACAACGCCGACGCGCTCGCCGAGTACGTCGCGAGGGGGACCAGGTGAGCAGCCCCGACCTCCTCGCCCACGACGGCCTGGTCGACGGCCGCCCGGCGGCCCTGCGGCGGCTCCTCGCCCGCCCCGAGCTGGGCGCGCTGATCGCCGCCGTCGCGGTCTTCGCGGTCTTCGCCGCCGTCGCCGAACCCTTCCTGCGGGTCTCCTCGCTGGGCACCGTGCTGTACGCGGCCTCCACCATCGGGATCATGGCGGTGCCGGTCTCGCTGCTGATGATCGGCGGCGAGTTCGACCTCTCGGCCGGCGTACTGGTCACCACCGCGGCGCTGACCTCCTCGATGGTCTCGTACCAGTTCACCGCGGTGACCTGGGTCGGCGTGCTGGTCTCGCTGGCGACCACGCTGGCCGTCGGCTGGTTCAACGGGTGGATGCTCGGCCGCACCAGGCTGCCCAGCTTCATCGTCACGCTCGGCACCTTCCTGATGCTGACCGGCGCCAACCTGGGCGTCACCAAGGCGATCTCCGGCACCGTCTCCACCAAGTCGATCTCCGACATGGAGGGCTTCGCCTCCTGCCGCTGGCTGTTCGCCTCCGAGGTGACCGTCGGCGGGCTGACGATCAAGGCCACCGTCTGGTGGTGGCTCGGCCTGCTCGCGGTCGGCAGCTGGGTGCTGCTGCGCACCCGCTTCGGCAACTGGATCTTCGCGGTCGGCGGCGACGCGGAGGCGGCCCGCGCGGTCGGCGTGCCGGTCGCCCGGACGAAGACCCTGCTCTACCTGGGCGTCGGCTTCGGCGCCTGGGTGCTCGGCCAGCACCTGCTGTTCTCCTTCGACACCGTGCAGTCCGGCGAGGGCGTCGGCAACGAGCTGATCTACATCGTCGCGGCCGTCATCGGCGGCTGCCTGATCACCGGCGGCTACGGCTCGGTGGTCGGCTCCGCGCTCGGCGCGCTGATCTTCGGCATGGTCAGCAAGGGGATCATCTACGCCCAGTGGAACCCGGACTGGTTCAAGTTCTTCCTCGGTGCGATGCTGCTGCTGGCCGCGCTGCTGAACGCCTACGTCAAGCGCCGGGCCGAGCGGGGGCCGCGATGAGCACGGACATGACGAGCGCGGCCGCGGCGGGCACCGAACTGCTCTCCCTGGAGGGCGTCGGCAAGAGCTACGGCACCGTCCGCGCGCTGCAGGACGTCTCGCTGACCCTGCGGGCCGGCGAGATCAGCTGCGTGCTCGGCGACAACGGGGCCGGCAAGTCCACCCTGATCAAGATCATCGCGGGGCTGCACCAGCACGACGAGGGCACCTTCACCGTCGGCGGCGAGGAGGTCCGCCTGGACTCCCCGCGCCAGGCCCTGGAGCGCGGCATCGCCACCGTCTACCAGGACCTCGCGGTCGTCCCGCTGATGCCGGTCTGGCGCAACTTCTTCCTCGGCTCCGAGCGGGGCACGCGCCGCTGGGGCGGCCTGCGGCTGGACGCCGACGGGATGCGCGCCACCACCCGCGAGGCGCTCGCCAGGATGGGCATCGACCTGTACGACGTCGACCGGCCGATCGGCACCCTCTCCGGCGGGCAGCGCCAGTGCGTGGCCATCGCCCGCGCGGTGCACTTCGGCGCCAGGGTGCTGATCCTGGACGAGCCCACCGCCGCGCTCGGCGTCAAGCAGTCCGGAGTGGTGCTCAAGTACGTCACCGCCGCCCGCGACGCCGGGCTCGGGGTCGTGCTGATCACCCACAACCCGCACCACGCGTACCTGGTCGGCGACCACTTCACCCTGCTCAAGCGGGGCCGGATGGCGGGCAGCCACCCGCGGGCCGAGATCGGCCTCGAACAGCTCACCACCGAGATGGCCGGGGGCTCCGACCTCGCCGAGCTCTCGCACGAGCTGGCCCGGCCCTCCGTTTCCGACCCCCGCGACCCCGACCCCCGTGACCCCGACCCAGGCGAGGAGCGTCCGCAGCCGTGACCGGCTCCCAAGGCAGCACCCGGCCACCCGTCCTGCCCACCCTGCTCGGCCTCGGCCCGCGCGCCGAGCGCCGCCGCCGCGCCCTGCCCGCCGGGATACTGCGGCTGCCCACCATCGGCGTCGACATCGGCGGCACCAAGGTGGTCGCCGGGGTGGTGGACGGCGAGGGCAAGGTGCTGGAGAAGCTGCGCACGGACACGCCGCACAAGAGCAAGAGCCCCAAGGTGGTCGAGGACGTCATCGTCGAGCTGGTGCTCCAGCTCGCCGACCGGCACGACGTCCACGCCGTCGGCATCGGCGCGGCCGGCTGGGTCGACGCCGACCGCTCCAAGGTGCTGTTCGCCCCGCACCTCAACTGGCGCAACGAGCCGCTCCGGGAGGCGCTCAGCGAGCGGCTGCGCTTCCCGGTGATCGTGGAGAACGACGCCAACGCGGCCGCCTGGGCCGAGTGGCGCTTCGGCGCCGGGCGCGGCGAGGACCACATGGTGATGCTCACCCTGGGCACCGGCATCGGCGGCGCGGTGGTCCGGGACGGCTACGTGGACCGCGGCAAGTACGGCCTGGCGGGCGAGTTCGGGCACATGCAGGTGCTGCCCGGCGGCCACCGCTGCCCGTGCGGCAACCGGGGCTGCTGGGAGCAGTACTCCTCCGGCAACGCGCTGGTGCGCGACGCGCGCGAGCTGGTCGCCGAGGAGTCGCCGGTGGTGCAGCCGCTGCTGGCCCGGGCGGGCGGCACGGTCGAGGGCATCACCGGCCCGCTGGTCACCGAGGCCGCCCAGGACGGCGACCCGACCGCGACCGAGCTGCTCTACGAGGTCGGCACCTGGCTCGGCGTCGGCATCGCCAACCTGGCCGCCGCGCTGGACCCCGGTCGCTTCGTCATCGGCGGCGGGGTCTCCGAGGCGGGCGACCTGCTGCTCGGCCCGGCCCGGGACACCTTCCGCCGCACCCTCACCGGGCGCGGGTTCCGCCCGGAGGCCGCCATCGTGCACGCCGCCCTCGGCAACGAGGCGGGCCTGGTCGGCGCGGCCGACCTGGCCCGGCAGGTGGCGCGGCGCTTCCGCACGATCAAGCGGCGGCGGGTGGAGCGCAGCGCGCTGTAGGCGGGGGCGGGGCGGTGCGGTTGTCGGATCATTCCTCCTGTGGAACAACTGATGAGTTGACGTCGACTCAGGAGGACTCGTATGAGAGCTCTGCCCCGCCTCGCGCCGTCTCTGTTACTCACCACCGCACTGGTCTGGTCCGGCGTCGGGCCGGCCGGCGCCGCGGCCCCGCCGTCGAAGGCGCCGGAGGCGGTGGGCTGGGGCGGTGCGGTGGCCACCGTCGACGCCGACGCCACCGCCGCCGGCATCGAGGTGCTGCGCAAGGGCGGCAACGCGGTCGACGCGGCCGTCGCCGCCGCCGCGGCCCTCGGGGTCACCGAGCCGTACTCCTCCGGCGTCGGCGGCGGCGGGTACTTCGTCTACTACGACCACGCCACCGGACGGGTGCACACCATCGACGGCCGCGAGACGGCCGGCCGCACCGCCGACAGCGGCCTGTTCCTGGAGGACGGCAAACCGCTGGCCTTCGCCGACGCCGTCACCAGCGGACTGTCCGTCGGAGTGCCCGGCACCCCCGCCACCTGGGACGCCGCGCTGCGCCACTGGGGCACCCGCTCGCTCGCCCAGAACCTCGAACCGGCCGAGCGGATCGCCGACAACGGCTTCGTCGTCGACGACACCTTCCGCAGCCAGACCGCCGACAACTACGCCCGGTTCAAGGACTTCCCGGCCACCGCCAAGCTCTACCTGCCGAACGGCAAACCCCCCGAGACCGGCAGCCTGCTGCGCAACCCCGACCTCGCCGCCACCTACCGGCTGCTCGCCAAGGACGGCGTCAAGGCCTTCTACCAGGGTGAGTTGGCCGGGGACATCGTCAACACCGTGCAGCACCCGCCGGTCGACCCGGCCTCCGGCCGCAACGCCCGCCCCGGCCGGGTCGACACCACCGACCTCGCCGACTACCGGGTCCGCGACCAGGCGCCCACCCACGTCTCCCACGGCGCCTACGACGTCTACGCGATGGCCCCCTCCAGCTCCGGCGGCACCACCGTCGGCGAGGCGCTCAACATCCTGGAGGACGGCGGCGACGTCTCCGCGTACAGCAGCACCCAGTACTACCACCACTTCCTGGAGGCCTCCCGGATCGCCTTCGCCGACCGCAACCGCTGGGTCGGCGACCCGGCCTTCAACGACGTCCCCACCAAGCAGCTGCTCTCCGAGCGCTACGCCGCCTCCCGGGCCTGCCTGATCAGCCCGGACCACGCGCTCACCAGCCCGCTCGCCCCCGGCGACCCGCGCCACCCGGCCCCCTGCGCCGACACCGGCCAGGCCGTCGCCGAGCCGTACGAGGGCCCCAACACCACCCACCTGACGGTCGCCGACCGCTGGGGCGACATCGTCTCCTACACGCTCACCATCGAGCAGACCGGCGGCAGCGGCATCACCGTCCCCGGCCGGGGCTTCCTGCTCAACAACGAGCTGACCGACTTCGACTTCACCCCGCTCGCGCCCGGCGTCCCCGACCCCAACCTGCCGGGCCCGGGCAAGCGGCCGCGCTCCTCGATGTCCCCGACGATCGTGCTGCGCGACGGCGAGCCGGTGCTCGCGACCGGCAGCCCCGGCGGCGCGACCATCATCACCACCACCCTCCAGGTGCTGCTCGGGCGGCTCGACCGCGGCCTGAGCCTGGAGCAGGCCATCGCCGCGCCGCGCGCCAGCCAGCGCAACGGCGCCACGACCCAGGCCGAGCCCGGCTTCCTGGCGCTGCCCGAGCGGGCAGCGCTGGAGGGCCTCGGACAGAGCTTCGTCAACGGCGGCGAGATCGGCGCCGCCACCGGCGTGGAACGGCTGCCGGACGGCCGCTGGGTGGCCGCCGCCGAACCCGTGCGGCGCGGCGGCGGCTCGGCCGCGGTGGTCCGGCCCGCGCGCTGATCGGGCCGGACTGTCGGTGCCGGACGGTATGTTCGGGGTGGGCCTCCCGCGCGAGGGCGGCCCACCCCGTCCGCATGCCCGTCCGCACCGAACCACCGGGAAGGCCGCCCGCCGTGACCGTCCGCATCGCCACCTGGAACATCAACTCCGTCACCGCGCGGCTGCCCAAGCTCCTGGAGTGGCTGGAGAGCGCCAAGCCCGACGTGCTCTGCCTCCAGGAGCTCAAGTGCGCGGCCGACGCCTTCCCGTACGAGGCGGTCCGCGAGCTCGGCTACGAGACGGCCGCGCACGGCAACGGCCGCTGGAACGGCGTCGCGATCGTCTCCCGGATCGGCCTGGACGACGTCGTGCGCGGCCTGCCCGACCAGCCCGGCTACCTCGCCGACGGCGCCCTGCTGCCCGAGGTCGAGCCGCGCGCCGTCGCCGCCACCTGCGGCCCGGTCCGGGTCTGGTCGGTCTACGTGCCCAACGGCCGCGAGGTCGGCCACCCGCACTACGAGTACAAGCTGGAGTGGCTGGAGGCGCTGCGCAAGGCCGCCACCGAGGACGCCGCGGGCTCCCGCCCGTTCGCCGTCCTCGGGGACTTCAACATCGCCCCCACCGACGAGGACGTCTTCGACGCCGCCGCCTTCGAGGGCCTCACCCACGTCACCCCGGTCGAGCGCGCCGCGCTGACGTCCCTCGGCGAGATCGGCCTCCAGGACGTGCTGCCCCGCCCGCTCAAGTACGACCGCCCCTACACCTACTGGGACTACCGCCAGCTGGCCTTCCCGAAGAACCGGGGCATGCGGATCGACCTCACCTACGCCAACAAGCCCTTCGCCGACGCCGTCACCGACAGCTACGTGGACCGCGAGGCCCGCAAGGGCAAGGGAACCTCGGACCACGCGCCGGTCGTGGTGGACCTGGACCTCGACGTCTGAGCCGCGCCGCGGACGTCACGCCGGGTCACGGGCCGTAACCCGAACGGTCGTGAGCGCTGGCCGAGCGCGGGGCGGGTGCCTACCGTCGGTGAATGACCGGGTGCAGTCGCTCGACCAGGTGGACATGGGAGTCCCCGGCTGCGCCCGAGAATCCCGGAGGTTCCGGCATGCGCCCCACGTGTACGGCCGCCGCCGTCCTGATCGGCGCGACGGCGCTGACCGGCCTGACGGCCCCCCTCGCATCCGCCAGGGACGGCTCGGCCTCGGTCAGCCCGTCCCGGGCCGCACCGGGCCAGACCGTGACGGTCACGGTCTCCTGCGAGAAGTCGGACAAGCCCGACGCCAGGACCATCACCGCCCGCTCCGCCGCCTTCGAGGGCGGTCCCGCGACCCTCACCCTGGGCCCCGACGGCAAGCACAGCGGCTCCGCCCGACTGGCCGGCCAGCACGCCGGGGACAGCAAGGTCGACGGCACCTGCCCGGACGGCGGCGCCTTCGCGACCACCGTCACGGTCGCCACCGCGGCCTCCACCACCCCGGACAGGAGCACCGACAAGGACGCCCGGACGGACCCCGACAAGAGCCTCGGCGAATGGGGCGAGGCCGCGGGGGAGTGGGCCGGTTCGCTCGGGCAGTCCGGCGCCGGCAGCCAGCAGGTCGCCCCGCACGGCGCGGTGCAGACCGGCCTCGGCGGCTCGGTCGCGGCGAACCCGGCGGAGCTGGCCGGCGGCCTCGCGGTGCAGCCGGTCCTGGTGCCGGAGGGTGCCGTCGGCCAGCAGGTACTGGGCCAGCACATAGGTCGCCATGATCCAGAACTGATGGCCCGGCAGCTCCCGCCACTTCGCCAGCTGGGTGGCGATCAACGTGTCGGAGAGCAGGAACAGCGCCCCGCCCAGCCCGGTCCGCCAGCCCAGCCCGGCCGAGGTGACGGCCGTCGAGGCGAGCAGCAGGCTGTAGCCCGCCACCGGGACGCGCAGGTCCCCGAGGTCCGGCCAGAGCTGCCCGACCAGGGTCACCCAGGCCGTCGCGTACGCGGCCGCGACCATCAGCGCCCGGCGGCGGTCGGTGAGCGCGCCGCGCTTGACGAACATCGTCACGTAGCAGACGTGCGCCGCCGCGAACGAGCCCATGCCCGCGAGGAACGCGGGATCGTTCTTCAGCTGGAGCAGCACGTCCCCGCCCGCGCTCAGCAGCAGGGCCGGCGCCAGCAGCTTCGGCGCCTCCTGCCCGGCCTTCCTGGCCGCCGCCACGCTCTGGGCCGCCAGCAGCGGCATCAGGGCCGGCTTGGTGGCGTTCTGGAGCACCGAGGCGCCGGAGACGATCGCGCCCAGGTGCGCCGCCGAGGTGGCCGCGAAGCCGCCCAGCAGGCCGGTGGCCGAGCGCAGGCGTGCCCCGAGGCCGGCGCGGTCGGTGGTACGGACAGTCATGCGTGCGCCTCTCGGTGATCCGCTGCTTCGGACCGACCCTAGAGGAGCCGGACCGGCGGCGGAAGGGCGGGTTACCGGTGCGTAACCCCGGTGGGCGGAGCCGGATGACGGGGCGGCCGGCAGGCGGAGCGCGGGCGACCGCTTCGAGGGCTCCTGCGGAGAGTTCCTCAGGAGGGCGGTTGCTGCCGACGGGTGGCCCGGGCACCGTCTAGTCTGGACCCCGACATGGATCAGCAGGACTACGCGGTCGGCGCCACCCGGGTGGCTGGCAGGCCGGACGGACGCGCGGGCGGGGCAGGACGGGGAACCGCCCACGCCGTCCTCGCCGTACGCGAAGCCGGTCCTGACGGTGGTCCCGCTGCCGGCTCCGCCACCGGTTCCGCCGGCGGACCTGGAACCGGCCCCGCCGACAGGGGACCTGGGACGGGCGCGGCGAGCGGTGCCGACGACGTGCGGGTGACCGACCCCCCGGCCGCCGACGTGACGCTCTCGCCCGATCCGGGGCTGCTGCGCCTGGCCCACTGGTTCGCCGCCGCCGCCCCCGGCACCGCCGACGACCTCTGCGCCGCCTCCTTCGGCCTCTATCCCGCCCGCCACCTCGGCGCCGCCGCCGAGCCCGCCGCCGATCCCGGCGTCAGCTGGTGGCACGGCCCCACCGCGCACTCGGCCGTGCCGGCGCGCCTCCGGGAGGACCGCACCGAGGGCGGCCTGCGCCGCGCCCGGCGCGACGACGCCGCGCTGCCCGTCGTCCGGTCAGGTGCCAAGCCGGGCAGGCCGGGCCGGCACCGCAGGCCCGAGCCCACGCGGGTGACGCCGCCCACCGTCGTGGCCCAGGACCGTTCCGGCGAGGAGCTCCCCTCGGCCGAACGCCGGATCGCCGCCCGGCTGTTGCTCGCCCATCCGCTGGTCACCGCCTCCGGTCCGCACGCCGACGGCTTCCCGCTGATCCGCCGTCACCGGGACTGGCTGGCCGAACGGTTCGACACCCTGCTCGGCTACCGCCTCGTCGTCGGCCCCTGGCACGCCCGGCTCTGCAAGGCCGGCCTCGGCCCCGACGCCGCCCGCCGCCTCGAACACCCCGTCACCGGGGCGCCGTTCACCCCGGCAGGGTACGCCCAACTCGCCCTCGCACTGGCCCTGTTGGTCGACGCCCCGGAGGAGCTGGACTACCGGCGGCTGCTCGACGCAATGGGCGCCGCCGCTCCCGAACTCACCGCCGAACCGGCCGACCTCGCGATGGCGCTGGCCGCGCTGGCCGGCTGGCAGGTGCTCGGCGAGCTGCCGCCCGACCCGGCCGACGGCTCCTTCGTGCTGACCGTGGACCGCGAACTCGCCCGTGCCGTCCCGGCCGGCCCGCCCGCCCTCGCCGACGACGCCGCCGACCTGATCCGCCGCGCCGCCGACGCCGAGCCCGCCACCGCCGTCCGCCGGCTGCTCGCCGAGACACCCGCCGTCCTGGCCGCCGACCTCCCCGAGGACCACCGGGCCTGGCTGCAGGACCACCGGCTCAGCGGCCCGGCGGCGCTCGCCGAGTTCCTCGGCCTGGAGGCCGAGCTGCGGGCCGAGGGCGTCGCCCTGCTCGACCCGGCCGCCGAACTCACCGACCTCGCCCTCCCCGGTGCCGACACCGTCGCCCAGGCCGCCCTGCTGCTGGTCGAGCGCCTGGTCGAGGAGGTCCGCCCGCTGCCCGGCGAGGCGGTGGCCGGAGACGTCCCGATCCCGGACGCGCTGATAGACGGCGTCCTCGGCGACATCGCCGACGAGTACGGGCTGCCCGCCCGCTACCTCGCCGACCGCACCGCCCTGCGGCGAGACGCCCTCGACCTGCTCCACCGCCTCGCCCTGATGGCCCCCACCCCCCACCCGACCCGGCCCCCGGCCTGGCGCCTGCGCCCCCCGGCCGCCCGCTACGCCCCGGCTCCCGACCTCCACCCCACCCCCGGCAACGGCCGCCACTCGCGCCCCGGCCCGCTGGTCCCGCCCCCGGCCGGCCCCCGCGCCGAGCAGCGGGCGTAGCGGGGGACGCCGCTCTCCGGCGGCGGGGCCCGGCTCGGGCGGAGGGCGCGACGGGCTCGGGCCGGGAAGCATGGTGGCTCCGGGCCGGGAAACGCGACGGGCTCGGGCCGGGGAGCGTGGTGGTTCCGGACCGGGAGAGCAAGAAGCACCGGGTCCGGGGCGGGACCGCGGTGCCGGGCGGGGCGGTTGCTACTTGCTGGCGGAGGCGCTGGCCAGGGGGCCGTGTTCGACGGTTTCCACGGTGGCGCCGACGCCCAGGGTGCCGAGGGCGATGGAGACGAGGACGGCGGTGGCGGCGAGCAGCCGGCGGTGCCGTTGGGGCAGGGGGAAGCGCGGTTCCTGGTGGGGCGCCTGAGGGTTGGCGTTCATGACAGGGAGGTTTCCAGGGCGGCGTGAACGGTCGGTACGCGCGGGTGAAGTCCCGAGGGGGGTTTGGCGTCGGTTGGCCGCACACGCCCCAACCGTCGCCGGCCGGGGCGTATGCGCAGGTCAGCGGCGTGTGCCGGACTCGCCGACGGCCTCCCGGACGGCGTCCCGCAGGCCGTGCGGCGGCCGGAAGCGGGAGGGTGCGGCGGCCGGGTCCTCGCGGAGCTCCTTCACCAGCGAGACGCACAGCAGCAGCATCACCACCACGAACGGCAGCGCGACCAGGATCGTCGCGTTCTGCAGCGCGGTCAGCCCGCCGGCCAGCAGCAGGGCCGCCGCGACCCCGCCCATCAGCACGCCCCAGACCACCACCAGCCAGGTCCGCGGATGCAGCGAGCCCCGGCTGGAGAGCGAGCCGAGCACCAGCGAGGCCGAGTCGGCGCTGGTGATGAAGAAGGTCATCACCAGCAGCACCGCGACCACGCTGGTCACCGAGCCGAGCGGCAGCGAGCGCAGCATTTCGAACAGTGAGGCCTCCGGGCCCTGCGGGATGGTCGCGACCAGGTCGGCCGCACCGGTGGTGACCAGCCGGATCGCGGTGCCGCCCATCACGCAGAACCAGATGACCGTCGCCCCGCTGGGCACCAGCAGCACGCCGAGCAGGAACTGCCGGACGGTGCGGCCGCGCGAGATCCGGGCGATGAAGGTGCCGACGAAGGGCGCCCAGGAGAGCCACCAGGCCCAGTAGAAGATCGTCCAGGAGCCGAGCCAGCCCTCGTCGGTGAAGGCACCGGTCTGGGTGGACATGGCGAGCAGGTCGGAGAGGTAGCCGCCGACCGAGGAGGGGATCGCGTCCAGCACGAACACGGTCGGACCGACCACGAAGACGAAGACCATGATCAGCGAGGCGAGCACGACGTTCGCGGTGGAGAGCCACTTCACGCCCTTGTGCACCCCGGAGAAAGCGGAGACCACGAACGCGGCGCTCAGCGAGGCGATGATGATCAGCTGGGCGTTCTGGGTGTTGCGGACGGACGAGATGTAGCCGAGCCCGTCGGCGACCTGGAGCGCGCCGAGGCCGAGGCTGGTCGCGGAGCCGAAGACGGTGGCGAACACGGCCAGCAGGTCGATCGTCCGCCCGGCCCAGCCGTCCGCGCCGCGCTGTCCGATCAGCGGGACGAAGGCGGCGGAGATCCGGTTGCCCCGGCCCTTGCGGAAGGTGGTGTAGGCGAGGGCCAGGCCGCCGACCGCGTAGATCGCCCACGGGTGCAGGGTCCAGTGGAAGAGCGAGAACTCCAGGGCCTGCTGGGCGGCGGCCGAGCTCTGCGGCTCCAGGCCGGAGCCGGGCTGCGGGGTGGCGAAGAGCTGGAGCGGCTCGCCGACGCCGTAGAACATCAGGCCGATGCCCATGCCGGCGCTGAACATCATGGCGATCCAGGCGACGGTGGAGAACTCGGGCTCGTCGTCGTCGCGGCCGAGCCGGATCCGGCCGAAGCGGCTGAACGCGAGCAGCAGGGCGACGACGAGGAAGACGTCGGCGGCCACCACGAACAGCCAGCCGAAGTTGTGCAGCACCCAGTCGAGCGCCGTGTCGGAGGTGCGGCCGAGCGAGTCCTCGGCGAAGACGCCCCACGCGACCACCGCCAGGACCAGGACGGCGCCGATGCCGAACACCGCCCGGTCGACCGGAAGGGTCGCGGCGGGTTCGTCGGGCTCCTTCGCGGGCGGGTCGGGCTGGGGCGGCTGGCTGCTCATCGGATGGACCTCTCGACATACTCGGCGCGTCCGGAGCGCTCGGACTGTCGGAACGCTCGGAACGCTCGGGATCAAGCTGTATGTCGCACTATGTCCAGTTCACTCCGCCGGTGGCGGGACGGCGCGCCGGGGGAGCGCCGGGTCGGGACCTACGTCCCGTCAGGCCGCCCGCCCCTCGCCGTAGTCGTGCTCGTGCCCGGAGTCGCGCGCGGTGGCGAGGCAGTGGGAGAGCGCCCGGCGGCTGCGGGAAAGGTCCTCGATCCGCGCGTCCAGGTCGGCGAGCTCGTCGTGCAGGGTGGCCAGCAGCTCCGGGCAGGCCTCCAGGACCGGGACGGGACCGGTGGCGCAGGGCAGCAGCTCGGCGATGATCCGGGTGCTCAGACCGGCCGCGAGCAGACTGCGGATCTGCCACACCCGGACGGTGTCCTGCTCGCCGTACTCGCGGTGGCCGGCCGCCGTACGGTCCGGCCTGAGCAGGCCCTGCTCCTCGTAGTAGCGGAGCAGGCGGGTGGACACCCCGGTCAGGCGGGCGAGTTCTCCGATGCGCATGACCCGGCGAACGACGCCGCTCGCCGGGGTGTTCCCCGGGGGGCGGTCAGCCCTTGAGGAACTCCAGTGCCACGTCGCGCAGTTCGCACGTCGGCGTGGGCGGCCGGCCAGGAGGTCCGGGAGAGCGGGGTGGCTGACATCGGGTGCTCCTTCGCGGGCCGGGGTTTCGCCGACAGCGGGAACGGTAGGTGTTCACACCAGTGAGAAGGTCGAGCCGGAGAGCGGGAGCCCGCCCGGGACAGCCTTCGGGTCCCGGCTCTGGTCGCGCGCACCGGCGAACCGTCCACGCCGACACGGAAGGAACGCCGTTCATGGACGACGAGGTCCGTACCCCGGACGAAGCAGCCCCGACGCAGGCCGCCGGGACCGCGGCCACCCCGACGCAGGACGCCCCGGCGCTGGATGCCCCGGACCAGGACGGCCCGGAGCAGGACGGCCCGGCGCAGCCCGTCCGGGACGACGGGGTGGACCGCCGGACGGTGCTGCGGATGGTCTCCGCCGCCGGGGTGCTCGTCGCGCCCGTCCCGGCCGCCCCGCTGCCCGCCGCGGGCCGGGCGGCCGCCGAGGAGGTGCCCGCGCCCGGCCCCCTGCCCGGGCCCGGTTCCCTGCCCGGGCCCGTGCCCGGGATCGTCAAACCGCTGCCCGCCGAGTGGTTCGTGCCGCGCGGCACCAACGCCGAGACGCGCTGGGACGCCTTCCGCGACGCCGACGGCCGTGCCGCCGTCCACCGGCACGTGCCGGTGGAGCGGTTCTTCGTCCGCAACCACACCAGCACCCCGCTGATCGACCCCGGCACCTGGCGCCTCAGGCTCTTCGGCAGCGGCCTGCGCGGTGCCCCGACGGCCGGGCGCCCGGTCGAGTTCGGCCTGGACGACCTGCGGGAGCTGCCGTCCACCCGGATCAGCGCGCTGATCGAGTGCGCCGGCAACGCCCGCAGCTACTACCCCGGCCAGCAGAACCAGCCCGTCCCGGGTACGCCGTGGACCCTCGGCGGCATCGGCTCGGCGAGCTGGCGCGGCGTCCGGCTGGCCGAGGTGCTGCGGGCCGCGGGGCTGACCGGGGCGGCGGTGGACGTGCTGCCCACCGGCCTGGACCCGGACTTCGTCGCCGGCGGCACCAACTACGGACCGGTGCGCCGCCCGCTGCCGATCGCCAAGGCGCTGGACGACGTGCTGCTCGCGTACGAGATGAACGGCGAGCCGCTGACCCCGGACCACGGCGCCCCGGCCCGGCTGGTGGTGCCCGGCTGGGTGGGCATCGCCTCGATCAAGTGGGTGGGCAGCGTGGAGGTCGCCGACCACCGGCTGTACTCGCCGTGGAACACCGACTTCTACCGGATGTTCGGCCCGGAGTACCCGCCGGGCGGCGGCGACCCGCTCACCGAGCAGGTGGTCAAGAGCGCCTTCGAGCTGGCCGCCGGTGCGCGGC
Organism: Kitasatospora sp. NPDC057738; assembly: GCF_042798815.1. NCBI lineage: Bacteria > Bacillati > Actinomycetota > Actinomycetes > Kitasatosporales > Streptomycetaceae > Kitasatospora > Kitasatospora sp. NPDC057738. The sequence goes on from NZ_JBHVJT010000026.1 coordinate 87,510, forward strand.
TGGCGGCGGGGCGCGAGCACCGGCTGCACGGGCGCTCGTGGTCCGGGGCGGCGGCGGTGCGCCGGGTCGAGGTGAGTGCCGACGGCGGCCGGACCTGGCGGCGCGCCGAACTGCGCGACGAGCCGCGGGCCGACGGGTGGACGCGCTGGAGCTTCGACTGGCGCCCCGAACGGCCCGGTCGGTACGAGCTGCGCGCCCGCGCCACGGACCGCCGGGGCAACACCCAGCCCGAGCGGGCGGTGTTCAACCGGGAGGGCTACCTGTTCGGTGCGGTGGTGGCCCACCCGGTGACGGTGGTCTGAGCCGCGGCAGTGGTCCGCGACCAAGCGGTGGTCCGCGCCGCGCCGGTGGACTGGACCTCGTACGGGGCCGGGTACCGCGTCTCGTACGGGGTCAGCACCAGCCGCACCACGTCCTCCAGGCGCCGCCGGGCGTCCCCGAGGGTGGTGCGGCCGGTCACCCAGGCGGTCAGCTCGCCCTGCCAGGCGTGGGCGACGATGTGCCGCACCAGGTCGCTCGCGGCGGCCGGCACCTCGGTCGTCACGGCTTGCAGGGCGGTGCTGTCGGCCCGGGCCATGCCTTGCAGGGCCTCGCTGGCGAACGGATCGGTGGAGGCGGCCACGGCCACCCTCAGCCGGGCGAGTTCGGGCTGCCGCTGGTAGGCCCGCATCCCGCCCCGGACGAACCGGACCGCCCGGTCGGTGGCCCCCGGCCCGGCTCTCGGTCCGCGCAGCTCGGCCACCAGGTCGGCCAGCAGGAGGCGATGCCACTCGGCGATCGCCGCCGCCAGGAGGTGGTCCTTGGAGGAGAAGTAGCGGTACGCCGTCCCCAGGGCGACTCCGGACCGCTCGCAGACCTGCTTCATCTGCATCCGCTCGACGCCGATCTCGTTCACCAGGGCGAGCGCGGCCGCGATCAGGCTTTCGCGGCGTTCGAGCTGACGCGGAGACATCGCCTCCACCGGCCGTGGTGACAGGTCAACCTTGGTCACCCGCACCATGATACGGGCCGGGGCCGCTCAGGAGTATGACGCCGTCCGGCCGCCTTCCGTTCGTCCTGGGGTCACCGGGGTACCGGGAGTGCCGGGTGTCACGAGGGGTCGCGGATCAGCGCCTCCTGGACGGCGGAGGCGACCAGCCGGCCGTCCAGGTCGTAGAACTCGCCGAGCGCCAGGCCCCGGCCGTCCGAGGAGGACGGGCTGCGCTGGGCGAACAGCAGCCACTGGTCGGCCCGGAACGGGCGGTGGAACCACATCGCGTGGTCCAGCGAGGCCATCAGCAGCCGGGGCGGTTCGGTGCGCTGGAAGAAGTTCGGCTGCTTGTTCAGCCCGGCGGTGGAGGCCAGGGTGAGGTCGGACAGGTAGGTCAGCGCGCCGGCGTGCAGCAGCGGGTCCCCGTCCGGCAGCGGCGAGGCGGTGCGCATCCAGACGAACTGCTGGAGCAGTCCGGGGACGGCCGTCGGCAGCCCCGGGGTGTCCGCCGGGACGAAGCGCACGTCGAGGTCGCGGAAGCCGCCGTCCGCGGCGAGCGCCCGGCGGACCTGCTCGGGCAGCCCGGCGACGGAGTTCGGCAGCGACTCCGGGTGGGGCAGCGTCGGGATCTCGCGCTGGCGGTCGGCGGCCGGCTCGGGGTGCTTGAAGGAGACCGAGAGGGTGAAGACCTCGTGCTCCTGCTGGAGGGCCGTCACCCGGCGGGTGGTGTAGGACGTGCCCTCGCGGACCCGCTCGACCAGGTAGTCGATCGGCCGGGCGGGGGAGCCCGGCCGCAGGAAGTAGCCGTGCAGCGAGTGCACCGGGCGCCGGTCCGCGCAGGTGCGGCCGGCGGCGACGAGCGCCTGCGCGGCGACGTGGCCGCCGAAGGCGCGCATCGGGGCGCCGGCATGGCAGTAGCCCCGGAACGTGTTCTCGTTCAGCTGCTCGATCTCCAGCAGCCCGGCGAACGAGGTGGCCGGGCTGGGCTCCTGTTCGGCCGGGATGCGCTGTTCAGTCAGGTCTGTCACGGGCCAATAGTGGCAGAAGCCAACCGTATGGCGATATGACCCGGGTAACGTCCGGGTGCTCGGAAATCGGATAGAACACGTTTCACTTCAGCCGGTGGCCCACGGATCTGTCAGTGCCCTCACCTAGCGTGCTCGGCATGACGCAATCCGCACACGCGTACGCCTATCTGCGTCCTTCGGCCGTCCTGGACGGCGCCGACGGACGCAGCCTCGACCTGGCCACCTCCGGCGGCGCCACCCCGCTCGGATCCGCCGCCAACCCGCGCTTCTTCGCGGGCTTCCTGGCCGACCCGGCGCCGGCCGCCGCCGCGCTGCTCGCGGTCGCGGACGTCGCCGCCGCGCGCTACTACCAGCCGCAGCTGCGCGCCTCGCTCGACCCGGTGGTCACCGCCAACGGGGACCGGCTGCGCTTCGAGTCCTTCTCGGGCTGCTGCGGCGTCTACGCCCGGCTCGACGTGCTCCGGGCCGGGCTCGACGGGGACGAGATCGGCCACGGCACCACCAACGTGGACGTCAACAACCCGCTGCGGGAGGCGCTGACCAGGATCGGCCCCGCCGACCCGCTGCACCTCGCGGTCGGGCCGGACGCGCTGGAGGTCACCAGCTTCGACGGGCCGCTGGTCGAGAAGAAGGTCCCGCTGCCGGAGCGCTGGCTGCGCGGCTTCGCCGAGACCCAGGTCGTCGCCGCCGGCTTCGAGCCGCGCGCCGAACTGCCCGCCGCCGAGGCGGTCCGGTTCCTGCGCTCGCTGCCGCGCGCCGGGCGCGGCGGGCGGGCCGGCGCCGGCTGGGTCGTCCCGGCCGGGACGACGCTGCGGCCGACCACCCGGCCGGTGCCCGGCGCGGTCTGCCTGCCCGGGCCCGAGCGGCTGGTGGCGCTCCAGCGGGTGCTGCGGCACGCGCTCGCCCTGCGGGTGTACGGGCCGGTCGCGGCCGGAGAGCCGACCGCCTCCGCCTGGGAGGCGGTGCTGCCCGGCATGCGGCTGACCCTGACGCTCTCGCCCGACCCCTCCCGGGGCTTCTCCGGCGAGGGCGGGGTGCTCGACTCGCTCGCCACCGGGACGGCCGAGCGGGACGCCGAACTGATCGCGGTGCTGCTCGCCTGGGAGCCCCGGATCGAGGTCGGGGACCTCGCCGCCCAGTCCGGGCTGAGCACCGAGCGGGTCCGCGCCGCGCTCACCCGGCTGGGCACCGCCGGGCAGATCGGCTACGACACCGCCGAGGCCGCCTACTTCCACCGGCAGCTGCCGTACGCCGCCGGGCGGGCCGAGGCGGCCAACCCCCGGCTGCGGGCCGCCCGGGCCCTGGTCGAGGCGGGCGCGGTCCGGCTGGAGGAGGGCGGGGCGACGGCCGTCGTCACGGTGGACGACCACATCCAGCGGGTGCGGACGGACGCGTCGGGACGGCTGAGCTGCACCTGCCTGTGGTGGGGCAAGTACCGGGGCGGACGCGGGCCGTGCAAGCACGCACTGGCGGTCGGGATGGTGCGGGAGTCGGCCGCGGGGGCGAAGGGGGCCGGAGCGTGAGCACGACGACGGGTACCGACCGGCAGGGGCCGGTCGACGAACTGCTGACGGCCGTCCGGTCCGGACGGCTCGCGCGGATACCGGAGCTGCTGGCCGCCCTGGACCCGGCCCAGCGGCGGACCGGCCTGGCCGCCCTCAAGGAGCTGCGCAAGGAGTTGCGGCAGGACTGGTCGCGGGAGGCGGCCGAGACCAGGGGACGACTGCTGGTGGCCGGGGTCGGCTGCCACGCCGGCCCGGCCGGCGCCGCCGTCTGGCTGGCCGGCAGCGACTTCGCCGACCGCCCGTGGGCCCGCAACTCCGTGCTGCACCAGGTCATCGAGGCGCAGCCGGCGGAGTGGCAGGTCGAGGTGGTCACCCGGCTCGCCGCCCGGCCGGCGCGCAACCAGGGCTGGTCGATGTACCCGGTGATGGAGGCCGTGGTCCGGCGCACCGGCTGCGAGGTGCCGCGCGGCGAGACCTTCGTCCGGGGCTGGATGGACCGCGTGAACGACTTCGGCAGCGGCGGCGCGCGCCCGACGCTGGCCGAGAAGCTGCGCCAGGACGCCCTCACCCCGGCGCTGCTGCCCGAGCTGCTCGAACTCGCCGACATCAGCTGGCCGCTGACGTTCCGGCACAGCCCGCGCCCCGGCGACGTCTGGACCGAGGCGATCGGCGAACTGGCCGCGGCCGGCGCGGTCGACCGGACCGAACTGCTCGACCGCTGCCTGGCCCGGCTGCTGCGCGGCGGCAAACCGGGCGACCAGCGGGCCTTCCTGGAGGTGCTGCGGGCGCTCGACCCGACGCCTGCCGAGTACGCGGCCCGGGTGCGCGACCTGGTGGCGCTGCTGGACGGCCAGTCGGTACTCGCCGGGCACGCCCAGGAGGTGCTCGCCGGGCTGGACGAGGCCGGCCTGATCGAGCCCGAGGTGCTCCCCGAGGCCTCGGCGGTGGTGCTCTTCCGGACCGAGAAGAAGCTGGTCCGCGCCCAGCTGGCCTGGCTGGACAAGGCGGCCCGGCGCGCGCCCGACCGCTCCGGCCCGGTGGTGCTGGCCGCGGCCGAGGCCTTCGGGCACCCCGACGCGGCCCTCCAGGAACGGGCGCTGAACGTGGTGGCCCGGCACCTGAAGGCGGCGGGGGAGGCGGTGGTGGCGGAGCTGCGGACCGCCGCCGAGGCCCTGAACCCGGCCCACCACCGGCGCGCGGGCGACCTGCTCGGCGCGCCGGTCGGGGGTGACGAGGACGACCCGGACGCCGGGTGGAACGCCTTCCTCCCGCCCGCGCCCGAACCGCGCCCGCTCGGCGCGCCGATCGGCTCGGCGGTGGAACTCGCGGAGGAGCTGTCCGCCCTGCTTGCCGCGCGCGAGCCCGGCGTGGCGGACTTCGAACGGGTGCTGGACGGGCTGGTCCGGCTCACCCACCTGGACCGGAAGGCGCTGGCCGAGGCGGTGGAGCCGGTCCGCCGGGCGCACCCGTGGAACGGCACCAACAGTGGGGGCGACTGCATGCCCCGGGAGATCCTCTACGTGGTGGCCGCGGTGGCCGGAGAGACGCCGCCGTGGAAGGTCTGGGACTACCTCGGCCGCAAGGGCCGCTCCGTGCTGCGCGGAGCGCACACCACCGTGCACGGGGCCGTCCTCGCCGCCCGCTTGGAGGAGGCCGCCTGGCAGGTCGACCAGGCCCGGCTGCCGTACCTGCTCGCGACGCCGACCGACGCCACCGGCGCGATGGACGCGGCCGTGCTGGTCGAGCGGATCGCCGGGTACGAGGCGGCGGGCGTCACGCCGGGAAAGGCCGACCTGTCCCAGGCCCTGCTGCGGGTCGACGTGCGGGTGGAGGAGGCGGTGCTGAAGGCCGCCGGGGCGCTCACCTCCCCGGCCGGGCGGTGGCTGGCGCACTGGCTGCGCACCGGCGGCCTGCCCGGGCAGCCGTCCGAGCGGGTCCTGTTCGCGCCCGGCAAGGGGGTGCGGCGCACCAACGCGTACGGGGACCGCTGGTGGGAGGACGTCGAGCGGATCGCCGTCGCCCAGCCGGGCATCGGCGCCGGACCGAAGGGGCCGGGCGGCGAGCGGCTCACGGCCGAGCCGCGGGCCCTGCTGGACGGCACCGAGCCCAGCGTCGCCCGGGCCCGCAAGGTGCACGGCTGGACCTGGCGGCCCGTCGCGCACTGGTTCGCGATGCTCCCCTGGCACCGGGAGGAGCTGGCCGCGCGCTGGCTCGACCCCTTCGCCGAGGGCGCCGACCGGGACGAGCGCGGCGCCGCCCGCTACCTCCCGCTGCTCGCCGAGGCCGGCGGCCCGGCCGGGCTCGCGCTGCACCTCGCGCTGGCGTACGGCCTGGGCGCCCGGCACGCCGAGGACCGGACGGCGGCGGTGGACGCCCTGCTGGTGCTCGCCGCGCGCGGCGACCTGGACGGCGCGCTGCTCGGCCGTGAGCTGGGTGCCCTGGTGGCCTGCGGCACGGTGATGGCCGGCCGGCTCGGGGCGGCGCTCACCACGGCGGCGGAGACCGGCGCCCGGGCGCCGGTCTGGTCGGTGCTCGCGGCGGCCCTGCCGGGCCTGCTGGGGGAGGCCGACCCGTCGACGCGCGGGCTGGGCGACCTGATCGCGCTGGCCACCGACTGCGCCCGGCGCACCGGGGCCCGCGGGCCGGTCGCCGAGGTGACGGCGGCGGCCGAGCGCGGGGGATCGGGCCGGGTGGTCAAGGAGGCCCGGGCGCTGCGGGACGTGCTCGCGGGCTGAGGGGGTGGATGCCGGCCGGCGGCGGGCCGGTGTCGGTTGACGGCGGGCTGGTGTCGGCTGATGGCGGGCAGATGTCGGCTGACAACTTTCAGCGAACAGATTTTGAAATCTGTTCGCTGAAAGTCGTCGTCTGTTCGCGCGCCTCGGCCGCCCCCGCGGCCGCCTCCTCCTGCGGCCGTTCGCCGGCCAGGGGCGGGATGCCGCGCGGGGCGGCGACGGCGCGCCACCACAGGCGCAGGGCGGGCGGGGCGGCGGGCTCGAAGGGCTTGCCGGGACGGGGCACCGCGAGCCGGGCGCCGAGCGCCTGGGCCGCGGTGACCACCCGCTCGGCCGGCTCGTCCCAGGGGTGCAGCGCGAGGTTGAAGGTGCACCAGTGGATCGGCAGCAGCAGTTCGCCGCCCACGTCCAGGTGCGCCCGCACGCCCTCCTCGGGGGTCATGTGCACCTCGGGCCAGAACTCGCTGTACGCGCCGACCTGCATCATCGTCGCGTCGAACGGGCCGAACCGGCGGCCGATCTCGGCGAAGCCGGGGAAGTAGCCGGTGTCCCCGCTGTGGAAGATCCGCCGCCCGCCACCGGCGACCACCCAGGACGCCCACAGGAACAGCGTGCTGGTGCGCGGTCCCCGGCTGCAGTAGTGCCGGGCCGGCGTGGCGGTCAGCGTCAGCCCGGCGACCTCGGCCGACTCCCACCAGTCCAGTTCGACGATCCGCGCGGCCGGTACGCCCCAGTGCTCCAGGTGCGCCCCGACCCCGAGCGGGACGGCGAACACCGCGCCCGTGCCGATCAGCGCCCGGACGGTGCCCATGTCGAGGTGGTCGTAGTGGTCGTGGGAGACCACCACCACGTCCACCGGCCCGAGTTCGGACAGCGGCAGCGGAACCGGGTGCAGCCGCTTGGGGCCGGTCCAGGAGAAGGGGGAGCAGCGCTCGCCCCAGACCGGGTCGAGCAGGACCCGTCGTCCGCCGATCTCGGCCAGGACCGTGGCGTGCCCCAGCCAGGTCAGCCGCAGCCCGGACTCCGGCGGCGCGGCGAGGTCGCCCGGGAGCAGCCGGTGCACCGGCACGGCGGCGGTCGGCGCGCGGCGGGTCTTGTCCCCGGCCAGCTGGGCGCGGGTGATCTCCAGCGGGCTGCGCTCGTACACCAGGCGGCGGGTGGGCACCGGGTTGCGGAAGGCGCCGTCGGCGAACTGCGGGGAGCGGCGGATGCGGGCCAGCCGCTCGCCCCGGGGCTCGGCGCCGAAGGCGTCGGTCCGGATCCGGTGCCAGGCGGCCCGGGGCAGTCCGGCCAGCCCGGGTACGGCGCGCTCGGCGGCGGGGTCGGCGGAGGGCGGGGCGAACAGCGCGGACAGACCGGCGAGGCGGGAGAACCACGGGGCGGGGCGGGGCACGGCTCCTCCAGGGACGGTCACGGCTACCGGGCGGGCCGGGGCGCGCAGCGCAGTGGCGGGTGGGCTGCTGCGATACGACAACCATCTCGTCGGAGATTACTCGCCATGGGCCGTCCGGACCTGGTGGAGAGCCCGGCGCGGTCCAATCGGCGTACCCGGCAGGGCGGCGTGGGCCGGTGCCCGGGCGCCGCCCCGCTCCCTCCCCCGGGGGGACTTCCCCGGCCCCGGCCCCGACCCGGCGGCCCCGGCACGGGCCCCGGCCCGGGTCAGGCGTAGAAGCGGGTGATCGTCTCCGCGACGCAGTGCGGCTTGGCGCTCCGCTCGCTGGTCACGGTGAACCGCACCACCGCCTGGATCCCGCCCGGCACCTCGGTGGCCGAGAGCAGCTCGGCGGTGGCCCGGATCGCCGTGCCCACCGGCACCGGCGCCGGGAACCGCACCTTGTCGGAGCCGTAGTTCAGTGCCATCCGCACGCCCTCGACGGCGTAGCACTCCTTCGCCAGCACCGGGATCATCGACTGGGTCAGGTAGCCGTGCGCGATGGTCGAGCCGAACTGGCTCTCCTTGGCCCGCTCCGGGTCCACGTGGATCCACTGGTGGTCACCGGTCGCCTCGGCGAACAGGTCGATCCGCCGCTGCTCGATGGTGTGCCACTGACTGGTGCCCAGCTCGGTGCCGACGGCGGCGGTCAGCTCGGCGAGGGAGGCGAAGGTCGTCACGGTGCGCTCCTGGTGGGGACGGGCCCGGGGAGGGGTCAGGACGCCGGAAGCGTATGCCTACCCACCGGTATCTGTCAGGAGCCGAACGGAAAACCGGTGTTCACGGGCCCGGCGCCCACCGGCCCGGTGCTCGGCTGCCGGCGCGTCCGGCGGCCCGGGACGCCCGGCCCGGTCGGGAACAGCCGGCGGCCGCTGACCAGCTCCGGGACCAGCGCGACGAACAGCGGCTCCGGATCGCCCACCCACGGCCGCAGACCGGACCGCAGCACCCGTCTGACCTGCTCGGGGTCGCTCACCACGTCGGCCCGCCCGTGCACCAGCACGCTCCACCCGGTGCGGGTGACCGGGTCCAGCAGATCCGCCTGGAAGGCCACCACCGTGCCGTCAAGCCCGCGCGCGGTGGCACTTCCCCGGCGTACGGCGAGCACCAGCCGCCCGTCCAGGACCTCGAAGGAGACCGGCAGGACGGCCGGCAGCGCGTGCTCGGTGTACACCACGCGCCCGACGGGCACGGTGCTGAGCAGCCGCAGGCACTCGGCCTCGCTCAGGGTCTCCACACGGTCCTCACGCTCCATGCGTCCGATCGTCCTCGGTCGGTGCGCGCACGGATAGGGCCCATGGTCCCTGAGCGGACGGGCCGGGAGCCCCGTCGGCGACCGTTCGGGGCGGTAGCCTGCCCGGCGGGTGGAGAAATGGTGCAGGAGGGGGACGGCCGGATGGCGGGCGGGGTCGATCTGGTGGTGATCGGGGCGGACGGCGGGCCCGACCGGGCCTTCGGGGGTGCGGCGCTCGCGGCGGACGGCGCCCGGCTGCTCGCCGACGTGCTGCCCGGGATGTGCTTCGACACCGGCGCGGCCGGCTGCCGGGTCACCACGGTGCCGCCGGACGCGGACGCCAACGCGATGCTCACCGCCGTCCGGGACGCCGCCCAGCACCCCGGCCGCTGGCTGCTGGTCTGCCTGGTCGGCCAACTGGTGGTCGATCCGCGCGGACGCCGGCTGGCCCTGGTCACCGCCGGCAGCACCGCCGACAACGCCTACCGCCGGGGCCTGGCCTGGGACTGGGTGGTCAGCGCGATGGTGCACGGGGACCAGGAGGAGGCGCTGCTGCTGGTCGACGCGGTGGTCGACCGCGACGCCTGGGCGGCGCTGGAGCGCGGCGAGGACGGTGCGGGCGAACTGCTGAGCTACTCAAGGGTTCCGCTGTGGGGCCGGATCGGCCGCCACTCCCCGGGCAGCCGCTACGCCCCGGGCAGACGCGGCCGGGACGCCGTCCTGCCGGGCGGGGAGGGCTCGTTCAGCCGGGCCCTGACCGCCGTCCTGCGCCAGGGCGTCCCGGGTGCCCCCGCGGCCGTCGCCCCGCTCGATCTCCAGCCGGCCGTGGCCGCGCTGACGGACGGTGGGGAAGTGTCCGGTAGTTCGGGTGCGCCTGGCGCGCGCCTGCTCGTTCCGCCGCACGCCGGGCGGCTCCTGATGCGCAATCGGGCCGCGGTTCGGGGCGCATTGGCCGGATTGTCGCTTTCCGAGGAACTGTTGGCCGTTCTGTGGCGGGAAAGCGCCCCGACGGAACCTCCTTCCGCGTAAGGTCAGGGGGCCTGAGGTGTTGCCGTGATGGGGTGGGTTGGCGAAGAATCGATCCCCAGCGGAAACACCGGTGGGACGGCGGAATTCTCCTGGCGGCCGTGGATCACGGATCAGGTCGGTCGCAACGAGGTGGGGCCATGCGGCAGCGCGGAAATGTGTTGCGCCCTGGGGCGGTTGGAGTCGGTGGGGCGGTTCTGGTGTTGCTGCTCGGTGCTTGTGCGAGCGGTGGTGCGGACGGTTCCGTCGATCGCATCGGGTCGGCCGCGCCCACTGTCGCGGGAGTGGACCCGCTAACTCCTTCGGGTGGTTCGGTAAACGGCTCGATCGCGCCGACCAGCGGTCCGGAAGGGGCCATGGGACGGCTGGCCCTGAAGACCTATCAGGACTGGTGGCAGGCCCAGGCCCAGGTCTTCGGACGTTCGGATTCGGACGGTTACGCACTTGAGCAGTACTCTTCCGGGCGCGCCCTGTCCGACAGCCTGGTCGGCCTCCGGCAACTGCGCGACGCCAAAGTGGTGATGACCGGGACGCCGCGCAATTCCGCGGTGGTCAAGGTCATTGATCTGAAAGCCGATCCGCAGACCGCCGTGATCGAGGACTGCGTCGACCTGTCCGGCTGGCACCGCGTCGACGCCGTCACCGGGGCCGCCAAGGATCCCGGAGCACGTCTGAACCGGTACGTCGGAACCGCTTCCCTGCGCTGGTTCCAGGCACATTGGTTGATCTACGACTTCAAACGGGAGGTGGACCGGACATGCTGAACGCGCGGAAACCGGCCCGGCGAATCGCGATCGCCGCGTCGATGTCGGCCGGGTTGCTGCTGACCTCGGCCGTCAACGCGACCGCGGACGAACCGCCGAGCGGCGGCGCCGAGCAGTGCTACCCGAACGTCATCTGCATAGACGTCAATTCCGGCGGATCGACCACGTCGCCCGGCGGACCGAAGCCCGGCGGTGGCGGCGGTTCGGACACCGGCCCGCAGCTGTGCAGCTACCACGAGGTCGCGTGGGCCTGCCACGACCCCCAGCTGGGCTGGTTCAACAGCGACAAGGGGTGCTACTTCCGCGCCCTGGACAACCCGCCGCCCGCGGGCGACCCGGCGTGGGACGGCCACGACCCGAAGGACGGCTCCCTCTACACCAAGGTCTGTCCGCAGACCGACGGCGGCCAGGGCGGCGCCGAGATCGTCTTCGAGGCCACCGCGCCGGGCGGGCAGAACGTCAACGCGGAGGCCATGGCCATCCAGCGGGCCTACGACCAGGTCCGCTTCCGGCCGCCGGTGGGCCGGGCCGCTCCGCAGACCACGGCGGTGGTCAACGCCCCGGTCTGGCTCTGGGCGGACGACGCCGCGCTGCCCGCACCGGGCAGCGCGTCGGTCGGGGGCATCTCGGTCACCGTCACGCCCCGGCTGCTGAAGGCGGACTGGAGCTTCGGCGCGCACCTCCAGACCTCCTGCACCACGACCGGAACGCCGTACGACCCCAAGTACGGCGACGCGAAGTCCCCGGACTGCGGCTACGAGTTCAGGACCAGCTCGGCCGGTGAGAAGAACAGCGTTTTCAGCGCCACGGTGACGATGCACTGGGAGGCCGCCGTGGTGGTCACCGGAGGGCCGAACCCGCGGAAGTTCACGATCCCGGGCATCAACCAGAGCAGCAAGCCCTTCGAGCTCAGGGTCGCCGAGATGCAGGTGCTCAACTGAGCGCGGTCCGGTGACCGAGCTCCGGTGATCACCCGCAGGTGACCGCCCGCAAGTGACCGCACACAAGTGACCGTGCCGGTACGGCGATTCGCACAACGACCAGCCGGACGAGCCAGAGACGAACGAGGGAAGGGCGGAACCCGGTGGAGAACCGTACGTTCGCGACGCCGGGATCCGGCACCTCCGCGGGCGCGGCGGCGTCCGTGGCGCTCCCGGAGCAGCCGGAGCAGACAGGTCCGGGCAAGGGCCGGGGCCGGGCGGCGCCGCACGCGCCCGGGCGGACCATGGGGGCGCGCCGGCGGCGCCCGGCGGTGCTGGCGATGGCGGTCGCGCTGATCGCGGCCGGCGGGCTGGGCGGGGCCGTGCTCTACAACAGCACCGGCCAGCGGGTCGCGGTGCTGGCGCTGGCCCGGGACGTGCCGTGGGGGCAGGTGATCACCGAGGACGACCTGGTGGTCGCCCGGATCGCGGGGGACCCGGCGCTGCGCCCGGTGTCGGCCCAGGACCGCGCGAAGGCGGTCGGCATGCGGGCCGCGACCGACCTCAAGCGCGGTGCGATGCTCACCGGCTCCGACCTCGCGCAGGGCCTGTCGGTGCAGCCCGGGCAGATCGTGGTCGGGGTGTCGGCCAAGCGCACCCAGCTGCCCGCCAGCCGGCTCCAGCCCGGTGTGCAACTGGTCGTCGTCTTCACCCCCGACAACGGCCGGGCCGACTCGCTGCCGGCCACGGTGATCACCGTCGGCCGGGTGGACACCGACGGCAGCCAGGTGATCGACGTGGCGGTCGGTACCGCGGACGGGCCCCGGCTGGCGCAGTGGGTGGCGAGCGGGCGGATCCAGGTGCTGCTCGCGCCGCGCGGTGCGGCGGGTGCCCCCGGCGGCGGCGCCGCGCCGGTCCCGGCGCCGAGCGGTGCGCCCTCGGCCACCGCCACCGCACCCGGGGGCGCGGCG
>NZ_JBHVJT010000027.1:0-14580 GCF_042798815.1 Kitasatospora sp. NPDC057738
GTACCACCGCGTCGACCGGCCCCGGCCGTGCGACCGTCCGGATCGTGGTGACCGTCCGGACGTTCAGGCCAGGACCTTCTCCTTGGCCTTCTGGTACTCCTCCTCGGAGATGGCGCCCTTCTCCTTCAGGTCCGCCAGTTTCGCCAGTTCGTCGGCGTGACTGCGGCCGGCGGCCTCGGGCCCGGACGTTGCCGCGTCCCGGACGTAGGCCTTGAAGGCGGCCTGGTTCTCCTGGGCCTGTTGGAGGTCGCGCTTGGTCATCGATTGCCCGCGGGCGATCAGGTACACCAGGACGCCGATCAGGGGCAGGATGATCACCAGGACCAGCCAGCCGGCCTTGCCCCAGCCGCTGAGGTCGTGGCTGCGGAAGATGTCCGTGATGATCTTGAAGAGCAGGAAGAACCAGAGGACCCAGAGGAAGAACTCCAGCATCGTCCAGAAGATGTTGAGCACCGGGTAGTCCACGGCCAGTGAAGTGGTGTCCATGGCTGAGTAATACCATCACAAAACGGACATCTTCACTTGGTGTTCCGCCGTTCAAGTGACCTTCCGCAGCCGCGGGAACGGCCGTCGGGGCCGGGCTCTCAGCCCAGGCCGGCCTGCCGGCGCAGCTCCACCGCCAGCGCGACCAGCTCGCCCCACCAGGCGTCGTGCCCGGTCAGCAGCAGCCGCTGGGCCTCCGCGGGCGGCACCGCGCGGACCTCGACCACCTGCTCGCCGTCCGTCGGGTTGGTCGGCGCGGAGTCCAGCGCCACCTCGCCCCAGCCCCACAGCCAGGCCTTCTCCGGGTGCGGCTGCCACGGCCGGTAGGGCGTCGGGTCCTCGGTGCGGCAGCGGTGCGCACCCAGCCAGTGCGGCTCGCCGAGCAGCCGGGCGCCCGCCTCCTCGCCCAGCTCGCGGGCGAGGCAGGAGACGATGCTCTCGTCCCGCTCCCGGGTGCCGCCGGGCAGGAACCAGTGGTCCCGGTCGTCCCGGCAGAGCACCACCCGACCGTCCGCGAAGCCGACCAGGTGGATGTTGGTGACCAGCGCGTCCGGCGGCAGCTCGGTGGAGAACTGCGCGTCGAACCGTCCCCAGCTCCAGTACTGCGGTGCGTGCAACGCCGGGAACCTCGCGGCGAGTTCGGCGGCTCTGGCGGAGGTGTCGGCGCGGTCCGTGGTGTCAGTCATTCGGCGATGGTAGTGCCGGCCGGGAAACGGCGGGGGGCGGTCGGATGGACGAGGGCAATGTCGGAGGTGGAGATGGCTCGCGGGCGGCGAGGGCGCGGCGCCTCGGCCGGTGCGCCGACCCAACTGCCCAGTGAGATCTCGGCGGTGATGCCCGGTCCGAAGCCCGCGATCAGTCCGGTGGTGCCCTCGGGCACGCCGCCGTCGGCGAACAGCCGGGCCAGGGCGTCGAAGACCACGGCACTGGCGATGTTGCCGCGCTCGGTGAGCGTCGCACGGCTGTAGCGGAAGGTGGCCGGCTCCAGGTTGAGGTAGCGGCACAGGTCGTCGAGGATGCGCGGGCCGCCCGCGTGCACGATGTAGAAGCCGAGCCCGGAGACGTCCCAGCCGTGCTCCCCGGCCAGGGCGCGCAGCGCGGGCGCGAGCATCTCCATGGTGCCGGGCACCCGCTTGTCCAGCTGGAAGTGGAAGCCGGTGTCCTTGACCCCGTACGAGATCCAGTCCTCGGTGTGCGGGACGAGGTGCGAGCCGTTGCGCTCGACCTGTACGCCGTACCCGCCGTTGTCGCGCATCACCACGGCGGCGACGGCGTCCCCGAACAGGCCGTTGGAGAGCAGCGAGCCGACGCCGAGGTCGGTCGGCTGGTAGCAGAGCGAGCAGAACTCGCAGGCGACGATCAGCACGTTGGCGCCCGGGTAGGCGCGGCAGAAGTCGTGCGCCCGGTTGACGGCGGCGCCGCCGGCCGCGCAGCCGAGCTGGGCGATCGGCACCTGGCGGGTGTCGGCGCGGAAGCCCATGGTGTTGATCAGCCAGGCGGTCATCGACGGCATCATGAAGCCGGTGCAGGACACGTAGACGATCAGGTCGATGTCCCGGGCGGTCAACTCGCCGTGGGCGAGGGCGCGTTCGACCACTTCGGGGACGCGTCGCTTGGCCTCGCGCTCGTACACCTCGTTGCGGACGGTGAAGCCCGGGTGGGTGAGGGTCCGCTCGATCGGCTGGACCAGGTGCCGGGTGCGCACCCCGGTGTTCTCGATCAGCCGCAGCGCCAGGCCGAGCTGGGGGTGGCCGGCGTGCAGGGTGCGGGCCAGGTCGAGGGTCTCGTCCAGCGTGATGACGTGCTCGGGCACGCCGATCGCCGGGCGGCAGAGAGTTGCCATGGGTGGGTCTCCCCTGGGGGCCTGGTGGCAGGCCGGTGGATGCGTGGAGCGGTACGGGCGCCGCGCGGCCGCGGGTGACGGGCGGCGGCGGGCGGGCGGCGGCAGGTGGGGCGGCGGCAGGTGGGGGAGTCGGCTACCAGGCCACCGGCAGGGTGCGCGGGAAGCGCCAGATCGAGCCGGAGTTCCAGTCGAGTTCGGCGGGGTCGACGGCCAGCCGCAGACCGGGGAAGCGCCGCAGCAGGGTGCCGATGGCGACCTGCAGTTCCATCAGGGCCAGGTGCGAGCCGGGGCAGCGGTGCTGGCCGTGCCCGAAGGTCATGTTGACGGGCCCGGCGTCGCGGTCGAGGTCCAGCTCGTCGGGGCGCTCGTAGGCCGCCGGGTCCCGGTTGGCGGTGAGGTAGGAGACGTGCACGGCCTCGCCGGCCCGGATCGGCACGCCGCCCAGCTCGACGTCCTCGGTGGCGACCCGGGCGATGCCGACGCCCTGGCGGAAGGGGACGAAGCGCAGCAGCTCCTCCAGGGCGCGCGGCAGCGTCTCCGGCCGGGCGCGCAGCCCGGCGAGCTGCTCGGGGTGGGTGAGCAGGGTGTAGGTGAGGTTGCCGAGCTGGTAGGTGCTGGTGTCGTGGCCGGTGACCAGCAGGACCATCGCCATGACGGTCAGCTCGTCCGGGTCCAGCAGTTCGTCGCCGTCGCGGGCGGTGGCGAGGGCGCTGATCAGGTCCTCGCCGGGGTGGGCCCGGCGTTCGGCGGTCAGCTCGGCGAAGTAGCCGCGCAGGGCGGTCTTGGCGGCCTCCTGGCCGTCCCGGCTGCCCGGGCCCATCCGCATCATCGCCACGGCGTGGCCGCGCAGTTCGGCGCGGTCGGCCGCGGGGACGTCCAGCAGCTCGCAGATGGTGGCGAGCGGGAGGCGGTCGGCGAGGAAGCGCATCAGGTCGGCGGGGGCGCCGTGCTCGGTCATCTCGTCGAGGTAGCCGTCGACGGTCCGCTGGGTGGCCGGGCGCATCCGCTCGACCTGGCGGTTGGTGAAGCCCTGGGCGACCAGTCGGCGCAGCCGGTTGTGGGCGGGCGGGTCCATCAGGTTGATGGCCTCGGCCTGGGCGATCGGGGCGGGCGTCATCCGGGGCAGGTCGCGGCCGATGCCCGCGGCGCGGCTGAACCGGCGGTCGGTGGTGACGACCCTGACGTCCTCGTAGCGGGTGGCCAGCCAGGCCTCGCCCTCGCCGTGCGGCAGCCGGATCCTGGCGACCGGGTCCTCGGTGAGCAGTCGCTTCAGGAGGGGGTCGAACTCCAGGCCGTCGGTGTGGTGGAAGGGGCAGTCCCACACGGGGGGGTTGGTGGTCACGGGCCGGTCCAAGTGTTGTCGTCGTGCCGGGGGGTGGCGCCCGAGGTGTGTCGGTCCGGCTCGGGCGTGGACATGCAGATGGTGCCCCATGAATTGGCAAAAAGGGGAATTCGGTGAAGAGTTAACTCCAATGAGTGAGATTCGGATGATAGTCACGCGAATTGGTGCGGACGGGCGGCGAGTTGACGGTCAGCCGCCACCAGGCGCGACCAGCCCGGTCTCGTAGGCGAGCACCACCGCCTGCGCCCGGTCGCGCAGGTTCAGCTTGGCGAAGATCCGGGCCACATGGGTCTTCACCGTCGACTCGCTGAGCGTCAGTTCGCGCGCCAGCTCCGTGTTGGACAGCCCGCGCCCGAGCAGCGTGAGCACCTCCGCCTCGCGCGGGGTCAGCGGGGCGAGGTCGCGGTGCAGCGCCGGGCCCTCGGAGCCCGGGGCCGGCCGCGGCGCGCCGGCCGCGAAACGCTCGACCAGGCGCCGGGTGATCGAGGGGGCGAGCAGCGCGTCCCCGGTGTCCACCAGCCGTACGGCGGCGGCGAGGTGGGCCGAGGTGACGTCCTTGAGCAGGAAGCCGCTGGCCCCGGCGGACAGCGCGGCGTAGACGTAGTGGTCCAGGTCGAAGGTGGTCAGCATGATCACCCGGCAGCCGGGCACCCGGGCCAGGATGCGCCGGGCGGCCTCCAGGCCGTCCGTGCCGGGCATCCGGATGTCCAGCAGTGCGACGTCCGGGCGGTGCAGCACGGCGGCGGCCACCGCCTCGTCGCCGTCGGAGGCCTCGGCGACCACGTCGATGCTGCGCGCGGTGAGGATCATCCGGAAGCCGGTGCGGACCAGCTCCTGGTCGTCGGCGATCACCACCCGCGGACGGCGCTCCGGCGGCTGCTCCGGGTCCGTGCGGCCCCCCGTCACGGCCGGTCCAGCGGGATCCGGGCGCGGACCCGGAAGCCGCCGCCGATCCGGCGCCGGGCGTCCAGGTCGCCGCCGTACACCGCGACCCGCTCGCGCAGGCCGAGCAGCCCGCGCCCGGCGCCGTCCGGCCCCGGCCCGGCCGGCGCGGCGGGTGCCCCGGAGAGCACGCTCGGACCGCTGTTCAGCACCTCCACCCGCAGGTAGTGGTCCGCGTAGCGCACCGTCACCTCCGCCGTCACCCCGTCCCCGTGCTTGAGCGCATTGGTCAGTGCCTCCTGGACGATCCGGTACGCCGTCACGTCGATGCCGCCGGGCAGCGGCCGCGGCTCGCCGGAGATCCGCACCTCGACCGGCAGCCCGGCGAAGGCGAACCGGTCGATCAGCGGGCTCAGCCGGCTCAGGCTGGGCTGCGGCGCGAACCCGTTCGCGGCCGGCTCCTCGCCGCCGTCCGCGGCGGGGGCGAGCAGGCCGAGCAGGTGCCGCAGTTCGGTCATCGCGTCCCGCCCGGCCGCCTCGACCGCGGCCATCGCCGCCGCGGCCTCCTCCGGCATGGTGGTCAGCACCTCGCGCGCGGCCCCGGCCTGCACCACCATCAGGCTCACGTTGTGGCTCACGATGTCGTGCAACTCGGCGGCGATCCGCGCCCGTTCGGCGTCCACGGCGGTCCGGGCGGCACTCTCCCGCTCCCGTTCCAGCAGCCAGCCGCGCTCGCCGACGGCCGCCCGGTGCAGCCGCCGCGCCCGGGCCAGCGCCACGCCCAGCCAGCAGGCCGCCGCGGCCGCCGCCCCGGCCGTCGCGAAGGCCGCCCACTCCCACCCCGATCCCCACACGGCACCAGCCTCCCAGGTCACGGCATGATCCACATCATCCGGGGGTGCCGCCCCCGTACATCCCGGGTACTACGGCCGCCCGCGGTTACACCCGGGGTGGGACGTGCCGGCGACGGCCCCGCGCCTACGGTCGTCCACCATGAGCAACGACCACGACGGGACCTCCCGGCCGGGCGACGCGCAGGTCGTCGTCGAGCTGTCCGGGGTCCACAAGGAGTTCGGCGACGCCAAGGCGCTCGACGGCGTCGACCTGCGGATCCGCGCGGGCGAGGCGGTCGCCGTGATGGGCCCCTCGGGGTGCGGCAAGTCCACCCTGCTGAACATGGTGGCCGGACTCGACCGGCCCACCGCCGGCACCGTCCGGGTGCAGGGCCAGGACCTCGGAGCGCTGAACGAGAACGGACTGGCCCTCCTCCGCCGCCGCCACATCGGCATGATCTTCCAGTTCTTCAACCTGATCGACGACCTCCCCGCCCTCGACAACGTCGCCCTGGCCGCCCAGCTGACCGGTACCAACGCCCGCCAGGCCCGCCGCCGGGCACTGGAGCTGCTGGACGAACTCGGCGTCGCCCACCGCAAGGACGTCTACCCGGCGACGCTCAGCGGCGGCGAGCGCCAGCGGGTCGCGGTGGCCCGCGCCCTGATGAACCGCCCGGCCCTGCTGCTCGCCGACGAGCCCACCGGCGCGCTGGACAGCCGCTCCGGCGAGCAGGTGATGGACCTCCTGATCGACCTCAACCAGATCGGGCAGACCCTGCTGATCGTCACCCACGACCCCGGCCTGGCCACCCGCTGCGCCAGCCGGCTGGTCGAGATGGCGGACGGCCGCGTGGCGAACGAGCGGATGCTGGAGCCGCAGTCATGACCGGCGCGGTGTGGCGGGCCTCCCGGGCGGCCGTGAAGCGCCGCCGGGTGCAGACCGTCGTGATCGGCCTCGTCGTCTTCTGCTCCACCGCGACGGTGCTGCTCGCCCTCGCGGTGATCAGCGCCGCCCGGGCGCCGTTCGACGCGGCCTTCGAGGCCGAGCGCGGTGCGCACGTCACCGCCGCCTTCGACCCGGCCAAGGCCTCGGCGGAGCAACTGGCCGCCACCGCCCACCGGCCGGGCGTCGAGGCGGCCGCCGGACCGTTCGACCAGGCCGTGGTGGAGATCCCCACGGACTGGGTCGGCCGCCCGCCCGGACCGCTGACCCTGGTCGGCCGGGCCGACCCGGCGGACGCGCCGGTGGACCGGGTGGACCTGCTGGTCGGCCGCTGGGCCACCGCGCCCGGCGAGGTGGTCGTCAACAACCCGGCCGGGGGCGCCGGGACGAGGAACCTCGGCTCTCAGCTCGTCACCAGCACGGGACTGAAGCTCACGGTCGTCGGCTTCGCGACCGGCATGAGCCAGTCCTCCGGCGGTTGGGTCACCCCCGCGCAGGCGGCCGCCCTGCACCCCACCGCCCGGCAGATGCTCTACCGCTTCACCGACGCGGCCACCGAGCAGCAGCTGACCGCCTCGCTCGGCACCGCCACCGAGGGCGCGCCCAAGGACGCCCTCACCAGCACGCAGTCGTACCTGGTGCTCAAGCAGGCCTTCTCGGCGGGCGCCGACGCCTACCTGCCGCTGATGACGGTCTTCGGCGTGCTCGGTCTGATCGTCGCCGCGCTGATCGTCGGCAACGTGGTGAGCGGCGCGGTGGTCTCCGGCTACCGGCACATCGGTGTGCTGAAGTCGATCGGCTTCACCCCGCGCCAGGTGGTCACGGTCTACCTGACCATGGTCTCGGTGCCCGCCGTCGTCGGCACCGTCCTCGGGACGGCGGCCGGCTGGGCTGCGGCGTACCCGATCCTCCGGACCGCGTTCTCCGGGATCTCGACCGGCTCCGCCGTGATCGAGCCGGCCGGCTGGCTGCCCGCCGCCACCCTGATCAGCGTCCCGCTGCTGGTCGTCCTCGCCGCGCTCGTCCCCGCCTCGCGCGCCCACCGGCTCTCCGCCGCCCAGGCCATCTCGGCCGGCAGCGCGCCGCGCACCGGACGCGGGCTGAAGGTCCAGCGCCGGCTGAGCGGCACCCGGCTGCCGCGCGCCGTCAGCCTCGGTCTCGGCCAGCCCTTCGCCCGCCCGGCCCGGACCGCGCTGACCATCGCGGCGATCGCGCTCGGGGTGGTCACCGTGACCGTGACCACCGGCCTGAGCAGCACCCTGACCAAGGTCATGGACTCGGCCGACGGCAGGACCCATGTCAACGTGCAGACCAGCCACTTCGCGGGCAGCGGGATCGAGCCCCGGCTGACCCCGGAGCAGACCGAGGCGATGCTGCACGCCGCCCCCGGCGCCGAGCGGGTCTCCGTCCGCGGGCTGGTCCGGATCGGCGTCGTCGGACAGCCCCAGCCCGTCTTCGCGAACTTCTACGGCGGCGACGCCATGGTCGACCACCGGCGGCTCGACGTGGTCGAGGGCCGCCCGGCGACCGGGCTGAACGAGGTCGAGGCCGGGCCGGCCTTCCTCGACCAGCACGGGATCAAGCTCGGTGACCGGCTCACCCTGGTCCTGGACGGCCGGCAGACCACCGTCACCGTCGTCGGCGAGGAGATCCAGGGCAACGCCAACTCGATCTCCTCGAACGACGCCACCAGGGCCCTGCTCACCCCCGACCCGCACGTGGTCGAGTACGACGTGCGGCTCGCCGACGGCGCCGACGCCGAGGCGTACCGGAAGGCCGTCACGGCCGCCGACCCGAGCCTCTCGTCCTCGGTCGTCACGGCGGGTTCGGCAGGGCCCGTCGTCGCGATCAAGACCTTCAGCACGACCTTCAGCGTCCTGCTGTCGGTGGTCGCCGCGCTCGGCGTCTTCAACACCCTGCTGCTCACCATCCGCGAGCGCCGCCGCGACCTCGGCATGCTGAAGTCGATCGGGATGACGCCCCGGCAGGTCGTCGCGATGACGGTCACCTCGGTGGCCTGGCAGGGCGTGGTCAGCGGCATCGTCGGCATCCCGGTCGGGGTGGTGGTGCACCGGCTGATCGCCGAGAACGTCCGGATCATCAACTTCCCGGAGGCGACGATGGACGTCTGGGGCGCCCCGCTGCTCGTCGGCCTCGCCCTCGCCGGCGTCGCGATCGCCGTCCTCGGCGCGCTCGTCCCGGCGCGCTCGGCGGCCCGGCTGCCGATCGCCGAGGTGCTGCACAACGAGTGAGCCCGCGGGCCCCGCCGGGGGCGAGCGGTGGGCGGCCGGTCGGGACTCCCGACCGGCCGCCCGTGTTGTCCGAGCTTGCGGAATCCCGCGCCGCGTGTGTCATACCGGCTGACGCATGCTCAATCACCGCTGTGCGGACGCCTATCATCGCGCCATGGCCACCGCTGAGCTGATCCGCATCGTCTCCCGCTCCTCACCCATGGCGCTCGCCCAGGTCGAGCGGGTCCGCACCGAACTCGCCGCCCTGCAGCCGGGCCTGCGCACCGAGGTGGTGCCCGTCACCACCTCGGGCGACCGCTGGACGGGTGATCTCGCCCAACTCGGCGGCAAGGGCGCCTTCACCAAGGAGGTCGACGCGGCGCTGCTCGCCGGGGAGGCCGACGTCGCCGTGCACTGCCTCAAGGACGTACCCGCCGACCGGCCGCTGCCCGCCGGCACCGTCTTCGCCGCCTACCTGCGCCGCGACGACATCCGCGACGCCCTCGTCCACCCCGGCGGCCTGCCGCTGGCCGCCCTCCCGCCGGGTACCCGGATCGGCACCTCCTCCGTCCGCCGGGTCGCCCAGCTCGCCGCCTCCCACCCCCACCTGGAGTGCGTCCCGATCCGCGGCAACGCCAACAGCCGGCTCGCCAAGCTGGACGCCGGGGACGTCGACGCACTGCTGCTCGCCGTCTCCGGCCTGGAGCGGATCGGCCGGCCGGAGCGGATCACCGAGGTGCTCGGCATCGAGGCGATGTGCCCGCCGATCGGCGCCGGCATCCTCGTCCTGCAGTGCCGCGAGGGCGACACCGCGACCATCGAGGCGGTCACCGGCCTCGGCCACCGCGACACCTGGCGCGAGGCGGCGGCCGAGCGGATGTTCCTGCACGCGCTCCAGGGCCACTGCAACAGCCCGATCGCCGGCTACGCCCGGGCCGAGCGGGACGGCCGCCTCTCGCTGCGCGGCCGCGTCTTCACCCCGGACGGCAAGCGGGTGCTGGACGCCCACGAGTGGGCGGGCGCGCTCAGCCCGGAGGACCTCGGGACCTCGGTGGCGCTGGCGCTCAAGCGGCAGGGGGCGCAGGAGCTGATCTCCTCGATCCCGCACTGAGGCCCGGCCTCCGGGCCAGGGGTGCCGCGGTCGGTTTTTCCCCGTCGGAGCGAGAACCGGGCGGGTGCCCGGGGCGTCCGTCTGAGGCGTGATCAGTACGGTGCTCGGCGGGATGCCGATGTTCTGGCCCGGGCTGCTGCTCTCGCTGGTGCCCGCGGCCCTGTGGAACCGGCCGGTGGGGCGGTTGCTGCGAGCCCACTGGGTGGTGGGCTTCGTGCTGCTGCTCGGCCTCGGCGGGGTGGTCGTGGCGACGCTGCTGCCGGACGCCTTCCGGCTCACCGAGGGCGCCGTCCGGCACTGCGCCGTGGAGGGCGGCAGGCCGCGCTCGCCGTACGAGCTGCTGCACGTGCGGCACATCGAGCTGAAGCTGGCGACCTACGCCCCGGTCGGCTTCGCGGCCGCGCTGGCCGGGACGCGGCGGCGGGCGGTGGTGGCGCTGGTGGGTGCGGCGGTGCTGCCGTTCGCGGTGTCGGCGGTGCACTACGCGGTGCCGGCGATCGGGCGGGCCTGCGATGTGCAGGACGTCTGGGACGGGGTGCAGGGGGTCGTCCTGGGGGCGGCGCTGGGGCTGGTGGCGGGGCCGCTGGTGCGGGCGGTGCGGTCGCGGTCGCGCGCTGTCTGAGCTACTGGTCGAGGAGCGGGAAGAGCCGGGCGACGGCGGCGACCGGGCGGGCCCCGGCGGGCCGGGTGGCCGGGTCGGTGTCGCGGCCCCGGTAGCGGGCCAGCGCCCGGCGGAACTCCTCGGCGACGGCGGCCAGTTCGGCGGGGGTCAGGTGGACGACGGCGCTGAACGCCTCGTCCTGCTGCCACTCGGCCGGGGCCTCGGCGCGCCGGGCGAGCCAGTGCCGGTGGCTCTCGTCCTCCAGACCGCGCGCCAGTTCGCCGAACCCGCCGTCGGTCTCCGCCCGTCGGGCTGTCGGCAGCCGCCACGGCCGGGCCCGCCCGTCGGTGGCCGGGGCCTCCTCGATCAGCCCGTACCGGGCCAGCTGCCGCAGGTGGAACGAGCAGAGGCCCGAGCTGAGGCCGAGCCGGGCGGCGGCCTCGGTGGAGGTGACGGTGCCGTGCTCGGCGAGCAGTTCCAGCAGCGCGGTGCGGACGGCGTGCTCGGGGAGGGAGCCGGTTCTGACGAGGTCTTCGGTCACTTTGCAAAGTCTGCTACTTTGCAAAGCTGACAGCAAGTCCATCGAGGGAGTGCCTGTGTCCGAGCTGCGCGAACGCCCGACCGTCCTGCGGATCACCGAGGTGGGGGAGGAGATCCTGCGCCGCACCTGCCGCCCGGCCACCGAGGAGGACTTCGGCAGCGAGCGCCTCGCCCGGCTGATCGACGACATGTTCGCCACCATGCACGTCGCCGACGGCTGCGGCCTCGCCGCCAACCAAGTGGACGTGGACCTGCGCCTGTTCGTCTACGACTGCCCCGACGACGACGGCGTCCGGCACACCGGCCACATCCTCAACCCGGTGGTCGAGGAGCAGGAGCCCGGGCGCGCCCTCATCGAGGAGACCGAGGGCTGCCTATCCGTCCCCGGCGCCAACACCGGGCTCGCCCGCCCGGCCCGGACCGTGGTGCGCGGGTTCAACCAGCACGGCGAGCCCGTCACCATCGAGGGCACCGGCTACTTCGCCCGCTGCCTCCAGCACGAGACCGACCACCTGAACGGCGGGCTCTACATCGACCGGCTCTCCGCCCGCGACCGCAAGCGGATGATGAAGCAGACCGCCGACCGCCGGGAGAAGGTCTTCGCCGAGCGCGCCACCAGGGCCGCCAAGGCCGCGCGTTGACCGACCCCGCGTCGAACGACCCCGCGCACCTCGCCGCCGTCCGCGAGTCCTACGACACCGTCGCCGCCGACTACCTCCGCCTGGTCGTCCCGCCGGAGGGCATGGACCCGGTGTCCCGGGCGATGCTCGCCGCTTTCGCCGAGCTGGTACGGGAGTCGGGCGGCGGCGAGGTCGCGGACCTCGGCTGCGGACCGGGGCGGGTGACGGCGTACCTGGCGGGGTTGGGGCTGTCGGCCTTCGGGGTGGACGTGTCCGGCGGGATGGTCGCGCTCGCCCGCCGGGCCCACCCCCGACTGCGCTTCCTGCACGGCTCGATGGCCGCACTCGACCTGCCCGACGGCGCCCTCGGCGGCATCCTCGCCTGGTACTCCGTCCACCACGCCCCGGCAGATCAACTGCCCGTGCTCTTCGCGGAGTTCGCCCGCCTCATCGCACCCGGCGGCCACCTGTTGCTCGGCGGCCACGCCGGCGAGGCCCAACTGCTGCGCCCGGCCCGGGCGTACGGCCACCCGGTGACGTACGCCTCGCACCTCGTCCCGGCCGGGCGGCTCGTCGAACTCCTCGAACAGGCCGGGTTCACCGTCACGGCGCGGGTGGAACAGCCGAACCCGCAGCGGGAGGACCGCTCCTACGTCTGCCTGCTGGCCCGCGCTTCGAGCGGACGCTGAGTCCCGGGCCCGCTGGACCTTCCGGGCGGTGTGACGCTTCCGGATTCACCTGGACAGTGCACGAGCCCGCGCAGGCCGCTGTCACTTCGGGGACGATCGAACCGTTCCCCAGCCCGGCCGAACCTTCCGCGATCCGCCGATCCGCCCGGGCGAGCGGGGTCACCCGGAATGCCGAAGGAGCCGCCCCCCATGGGCCGTTACATCACGGACGTCAACATCCTCGCCCCCTACGAAGGCCAGCCGGTTCAGGTGCCCACCGGCTGGCACAAGCTCGACACCGACCTCAACAGCGGCACGAAGGGCGGCGACCGCCTCTACCTCGTCTACGAGCGGTGCGACCAGGACCTCCCGATCACGGACATCCGCATCCTGGTCGGGGACCAGACGCCGGACAAGGGCTACCAGAAGATCCCGGTGGACCTCAA
This sequence comes from Kitasatospora sp. NPDC057738, assembly GCF_042798815.1. Lineage (NCBI taxonomy): Bacteria > Bacillati > Actinomycetota > Actinomycetes > Kitasatosporales > Streptomycetaceae > Kitasatospora > Kitasatospora sp. NPDC057738. The sequence goes on from NZ_JBHVJT010000027.1 coordinate 12,544, forward strand.
CAAGGGCGCCGTCAACCCGGATGACAAGAAGCCGCATCCGCTCTTCCTGGCCGTGTCCCGCGAGGCCGACGACGATCGCAAGTCCATCGAGGCCCTGGTGATCAACTCCTGGGCCGATGGCGAGAAGAAGGTCGACCCGCCGTCCGGCTACCGCAGGATCGGCACCGACCTGAACAAGGGCGTCGGCGGGGCGTACGTCTACCTCGACTACCAATCCGCCGTGACCTCGTGAGGGTTCCCCGCTGGGCGGTCCGCGTCGCGCTCGGATCCGTCCTGGCGGCAGGCGCGCCGCCCCTGGCCTCCGCCCCGTCGGCCTCGGCGGCGAACTGCCCGGCGCTGGACACCCGGCTGACCTGGTACGGGGACAACCGGCAGAAGCTCCAGGACTTCATCGACGCGTTCGGCAACTGCGCCGATCCGGACGCGCACCCGCTGGCCCTGTTCGACTGGGACAACACGCTGGTGAAGAACGACGTCGGCGACGCGACGATGTCCTGGCTGCTGCGCAACGACAAGATCCTCCAGCCCGCCGGACAGGACTGGTCTACTACCGGTCGCTACCTGACCGCCCAGGCCACCACGGCGTTGAGCGAAGCCTGCGGCGACGCCACCGCCGCCGGCAGTCCTCTCCCCACGGACGAGGGCACCGACTGCGCGGCCGAGATCCTCTCGGTGTACGCCGAGCACACCACCACCGGCGGTGCGGCGGCCTTCGCGGGCTACGACCACCGGCGCATCAACCCCGCCTACGCGTGGGGCGCGCAACTCCTTGCCGGGCACACGCTCGACGAGGTCGCGGGGTTCGCCCGCCAGGCCCGGGCGGAGAGCCTGGCGGCGTCCCCGTCGGACTCCGCGCAGGCGATCCGCACCGTCTGGGTGCGGTACTACGAGCACATGCGCGACCTGGTCGGCACCCTGCGGCGGGCGGGCTTCGACGTGCGGGTCGTCTCCGCCTCCCCGGAACCCGTGGTGCGGGTCTGGGCCGAAGACCTGGAGTTCGCCGCCGATGAGGTGATCGGGATCCGCAACAAGACCGAAAGTGGCAAGCTGACAGCCCACTTGGCCGACTGCGGCGGCGCGCCGGCGGACTCCGTGATCACCTACATCGACGGCAAGCGCTGCTTCATCAACCAGGACATCCGCGGAATCCAGGGCCAGGCCGCCTTCCAGCGGGCGCCCGAGGCCGAGCGCCAGGCCTTCGCCGCAGGGGACTCCACCACCGACGTCACCTTCGTGGGCGATGCGACGGGACTCCGTCTGGCGATCAACCGGCAGGCGCCCGAGCTGATGTGCCACGCCTACCGCAACGAGGACGGGAAGTGGCTGGTGAACCCGATGTTCATCGATCCCCTGCCCGCCCTGCCCTGCCGGTACCCCTGCTCCACGACGGCCTACACCGGGTCGGACGGCGCGGCGGGGCCGGTGCGCGACGACGCGGACGACGTGATTTCCGATCAGGTCGACGCCGTCCACTGAAAAGGGAAATCTTGCTCCCCGGGAAAGACTAATCCTGTACGAACTTCTGTCGATTTCCCGAAAATGCGACCCGCAGTGATCGGGCGTACGCTGACTGTGGTGCTGAAGCGCGGTCACCCGAATCGACCGCTGGGCGCCGAAAAGACACACGACCCTGAAAGGGATCCATCATGGGATTCAGTCACGTGGATGCGGTCATGGCCGTCCCTGACAAGCCGACCCAGTTCTGGGTGTTTTCCGGCAGTAAGTACCGGCGCATCGAGATCGAGGTCAAGAGCACGCACCCGTACGGGGACAGGTTCATCCAGGAGGGCTCGATCCGGTCGGACTGGCCCAGCCTGTCCGACTTCACCACGGTGGACGCCGTCATGAAGGTTCCGGACGGCAGCAACGAGTACTGGGTCTTCTCCGGTGACCAGTTCGTCCGCATCAACGTGGCCGACGGCGAACCGCACGAGGACAAGAAGGTCTACGGGCCGGCCCCGCTCAGCGAGTGGAAGAGCCTCACCCAGAACTGACGCTTCGCCGAGGCGGACCGCCCGGCCGGCTACCCGGCCGGGC